>CAZLQT010000046.1:0-5397 GCA_964561815.1 uncultured Woeseia sp. | reverse complement strand
ACAGCGGCTATAGTTAAATTCCCATTACACACACTTAATCCTTCACAAAAACCGGGATCGTCTCTAAGAGCATCATTAAACCCGTTATTGGCAAGTTTTAATATATACGGCAGCGTGGCTTGATTTAGTGCGTAAGTGGATGTTAGTGGGACCGCTCCAGGCATATTAGCCACACAATAATGGATAACATCTTCTTCGACATAAGTTGGCTCGGAGTGAGTTGTGGGTCGACTGGTTTCAGAGCAACCGCCTTGATCTATCGCCACATCGACAATAACTGAACCTGGCTTCATAGATGTAATCATTTTTCTTGATATGATCTTTGGTGCAGAGGCACCTGGAATAAGAACGGCTCCAATGACAAGGTCAGCTGCTTCAATAAAAGCAGTGTTATTTTGATCATTAGCTAGAACGGCGTTTAATTGATCACCAAACACTGACTCTAGATAATCTAATCTTGCTGCCGATTTATCGAGAACAGTAACATTGGCTTGCATACCTATAGCAATCTCAATGGCATTCGTTCCAACCACACCTCCGCCAATAACCACGACATTGGCAGGTTCCACACCTGTTACTCCACCCATTAAAAGACCCATTCCGCCCTTGGCTTTTTCCAGGCAATTTGCACCCGCTTGAACAGCCATCCTGCCGGCAACTTCACTCATGGGTGTAAGCAGTGGGTATGAACCATCCTTGGCTTTTACCGACTCATAAGCAATGGCTTTTGAGCCGGATGCAATAAGAGCCTTTATTTGATCTGGGTCAGGAGCCAAATGCAGATAGGTAAAGAGTATTTGATCCTTTTTAAGTAAGGCGCATTCATCCAATTGCGGCTCCTTAACTTTAATTATCATATCCGCACGATCAAATACCTCTTCTCTGCTTTGGGCGATAACTGCTCCTGAATCCATATACTCTTGATCACTCTTACCGATGCCATGGCCGGCTTGTGTCAAAATCATAACCTCATGACCTGCTTCAGTTAATGTAAGGACGCTTTCTGGAGTTAGACCAATCCTGTATTCATCTGGTTTTATTTCCTTAGGAACACCTATTAACATTAATTTCTCCTAATCAACCGTTGGCATTGCTAGATTTACATCCTGATCTTCATCGATATCAGGCCAGCGAGTGGTTACTGTTTTAGTTCTTGTGTAAAAGCGAACACCGTCCATACCGTAAATGTTAGATGCTCCATAGATAGAATCTTTCCAACCGCCGAATGAGTAGAACGATAATGGTACTGGTATAGCCACATTAATCCCAACCATGCCAACTTGGACAGAGTTCACAAATTCTCTAGCTGCAGAACCTTTGGAGGTAAATAAGGCAACTCCATTACCAAATTGATGTTGATTGGCCAGTTCCATTGCCTCTGAAAAATCTTTGACTCTTAGTATCACTAACACCGGCCCAAATATCTCATCAAGATAAATACTCATGTCACTTTTTACATGATCAAATAATGTTGGACCTAGAAAAAACCCTTTATCTTGAGAAGTAATCGGGTGTTCTCTGCCATCAAGAAGAAGATCTGCGCCTGAATCTTGGCCTTGCTGAATATAATCCATCACTTTTGATTTATGTTCAGCTGTTATTAATGGCCCCATATCATTCTCAGAGTTTTGCCCTGGGCCAATCTTTAAATCTTTTGCCTTGTCTAACAATTTATCTTTTAGGGAATCTGCAACACTGTCAATAGCAACAACAACTGAAATGGCCATGCATCTCTCCCCGGCGGACCCGTATGCAGCTCCAATAATAGAATTAGCCGTTTGCTCAATGTCCGCATCAGCTAAAACGATGGCATGATTTTTTGCACCGCCCAGAGCTTGAACCCTTTTGCCATTGTCTGAAGCCTTGCTGTGAACATATTGAGCAACCGGTGTTGATCCTACAAAACTAAATGTCTTGATCGAGGGATGCTCTAGGATTGCATCGACTATTTCTTTATCGCCATGCACCACATTCAAAACCCCATCTGGCAATCCTGCTTGTTGCATCAACTCAGCCAATTTCATTGAACACGATGGGTCCTTCTCAGATGGCTTGAGAATAAAGCTGTTGCCACAAACAATCGCAATTGGAAACATCCACATTGGCACCATAGCTGGAAAATTAAACGGGGTTACGCCAGAACAAATACCAACAGGTTGGCGAATAGAATAACAATCAACACCTGTGCCGACTTGTTCACTATATTCTCCCTTCAAAAGATGCGGAATACCGCAGGCAAAATCAACCACCTCTATACCTCTTTGAAGCGAGCCTGCCGCATCAATCAGCACTTTGCCATGCTCCAGAGTAATCAATTCAGTCAATTCTTCTCTATGGCTCTCGAGAAGTTCTTTGTATTTGAACATAACCTGCGCTCGCTTGGTTATTGAGATTTTTGACCAAGAAGCATATGCGGCTTCAGCTGCAGTAACCGCCTCCTCTAGGTCCTTCTTATTGCCCATCGGTAACTTTGAAATAACCTCTCCAGTTGCAGGATTGAAAACATCGCCAAAGCGATCAGAACTCGATGACCTAAGAGAGCCATTAATCCAGTGATCGATAATTTTCTGTTCCATAATTCGGACTTATTTAGTCAATTGCAGCTATTGATTCTTTAACCGTCTGTACCGCGGTTTTTACCTGTTCTTCAGAGGCTATTAACGGTGGGCATAAGGCTACCGTGTCTCCTGTTGTTCTGACCAGAACTCCTCTCGAGTAACATTCTCTAAAGACACTAAGAGCTCTTGCTGTGGGCTTGCCTTCGATTGGCTCCAATTCAATTGCGCCTAACATGCCGAAATTTCTAATGTCAATGACGTATTGAGAGCCTTTAATAGTTTGTAATTCTGTCTCCAGAGTTGGGGCTAACTCGCTTGCTCGTTGAAACAAACCTTCCTCTTCATAAACCTCCAATGCAGCAACTCCAGCAGCAGCTGCAAGCGGGTGACCTGAATAGGTATAACCGTGAAAAAATTCAATACTGTCTTCAGGGCCCGTCATAAATGTATCGTAGATTTCCTGCTTAACCAAGACTCCTCCCATTGGGACCATCCCACTGGTCATGCCTTTAGCAATGGTCATAATATCTGGTGAAACATTAAATGATTCAGCGCCAAAACTCTTGCCGGTTCTACCAAAGCCTGTAATCACCTCGTCGAGAATCAATAAGATACCGTGCTCATTACAAATCTCTCTTATGCGATCCAGATAACCAACTGGAGGAATTAAAACGCCTGCTGATCCAGCTATCGGCTCCATAATGACAGCGGCCACTGTTGACGGATCATGTAAGGCTAAAATTTCTGACAATTCATCTGCTAGATGAGCCCCCCATTTGGGTTGACCTATAGAATAAGCATTGTGTTCAAGATTATGGGTGTGCTTGAGGTGATCCACACCAGATAACATTGAGCCAAACATTTTTCGATTGGGTGAGATTCCACCAACTGAGATCCCTCCAAAGCCGACACCATGGTAACCCTTCTCCCTGCCAATTAATCGAGTTCGGTGACCTTCCCCTCTTGACCTATGGTAAGCCAAAGCAATTTTCAAAGCTGTATCAACGGCTTCGGAACCAGAATTAGTAAAAAAAGCATGGGTTATCCCTTCAGGCGCGATACTGACCAATTTATTTGCCATTTCAAAAATTTTTGGATGCCCAAGTTGGAAAGCTGTCGCGTAGTCGAGTGTTTCTGCTTGCTTTTGAACCGCTTCAACAATTCTAGGGTGGCAATGACCGGCATTACAACACCATAGACCTGAAACTGCATCTAATAACTGCTCATCTTCATGAGTGGTATAGAACATACCGCTAGCTTTTTTAAACAATCGTGGGTTTTTTTTGAAATATCGATTGCCAGTAAATGGCATCCAATAGGCATCAAGATTAGGCAATTGATTTGACATAAACTAACTCCGTGAAAATATCGCTATATCATACACCATATTTTAGGTGTGTTTCAGCTTGTAATCTAGTGATCATTTGATTCATCATATAGAGTCAGTAATGAGTAATACAGACGAAAAATCTAAAGAATTTATTTCGGTAGCGATCGCAATATTAACTATTTCTGATCGAAGAACCATAGAGAATGATGATTCAGGTGACCTCTTGGTTAAAGAGATCGAGAGTTTTGGTCATGTTCTAGAGGATCGGAAGCTTTGTAAGGATGATCGATATCAGATCAGATCTATTCTTTCTGACTGGATTGTCAACGATTCGGTCCAGGCTATCATCACCACCGGTGGAACTGGGATAACAGGCCACGATGGAACTCCGGAAGCGGTTGAGCCTCTTCTTGATAAAATCATCGATGGTTTTGGTGAAATGTTCAGAAGCCTCTCCTACCAAAATATAAAAACTTCTACCCTACAATCCAGAGCACTTGCTGGGGTTGCTAACGGGACCTTTATTTTTTGTCTTCCTGGTTCACCAGGAGCGTGCAAAGACGGGTGGGATTTTCTAATCAGAGACCAACTAGATTCTAGAACTAAACCGTGCAATTTGGTTGAATTAATGCCCAGACTCAAAGAGTAAATATATTTCTAATGAACCCGCCCAAAACACTAGAAATACACATGTTTGCATGCCTTAGTGATAACTATGGTTTTCTGATTCATGACCCAGTGCACAACATAACCGCTACAATTGATACTCCAGAAGTATCGGCTATTGAGAACGCCCTAAAGGAACGAGGCTGGAATTTAACTCATATTATTAATACTCATCATCATTTCGATCACGCCGGCGGCAATATGGAATTAAAAAACCTAACGGGTTGCCATATTATTGGTCCAGAAGCAGATCAATCTAGAATCCCTGGAATTGATCAATGCATTGAGCATCAAGAAGAGTTCACATTTGGTGAGCACAAAGTTAAAGCATTTCATACTCCTGGCCATACCCTTGGGCATATGGTTTATCATTTTGAAGAACTAGGCATAGCCTTTGTGGGGGATACATTATTTGCTTTAGGCTGTGGCAGACTGTTTGAAGGAACACCATCCCAGATGTGGGAATCGCTTAAAATTATTAAACAATGGCCAGATGACACTAAACTCTTTTGTGCCCATGAGTACACGCAGGCGAATGCCGACTTTGCCATTACAGTTGATTCAAATAACCAAGATTTATTGCAACGAAAGGCTGTGATTGAGAACCTACGTAAAAACAACCAACCGACAGTGCCTACAACTGTTGCCCTAGAGAAGAAAACAAATCCATTTTTAAGAGCAAATAATCGAGATATTAAAGCTCAACTGGATATGTCGCAATCCTCTGATGTTGAAACTTTTGCTGAAATAAGAAAGCGCAAAGACAACTTTTAATTATAATTAATAACAGTGCGCCCGTAGCTCAGCTGGATAGAGCGTGTGGCTACGAACCACAAGGTCGGG
>CAZLQT010000045.1:0-9664 GCA_964561815.1 uncultured Woeseia sp. | reverse complement strand
GTTACTGCTCGTCAAAGAGAAGAATCTTTGAGGGAAGTACCTGCAGCTATTACGGTTTTAACTGAGAAGCAAATCGAACGATCTGGTGTCGCTAGAGCAACAGATTTTATTAACTTAACACCTGGTGTCACAATTGTTGATACTGCTGAAGTGGGCGATACTCAAGTCAGTATTCGGGGATTAAACGGTGCCAGAGATGCCGAGACCAGTTTTGGTTTAATCATAGACGGTATTGTAATGACCAATCCAGCAGCACTTAATCGTGAATATTTGGGCTTGTCACAAATAGAGGTCCTTAAAGGTCCTCAAGGTGCACTCTATGGAAGAAACGCATCTGCGGGAGCCATCATTGTCACCACTGCAAAGCCTTCTGATGAAGCAAGCACTAAAGTTAAGTTAAGCTTGGGTGAGCATGAAAGTTTTGCGATTACTGCAAGAGCAGATATTCCAATGGAGAATCACAATCTAAGTATCATTGCTAATCACAACTCTACAGACGGATTCAGAGAAAATCGATGGTTGAATTGCGATGATTGTGTTGACCCTTATGAGTCAACAGATATCTATGCAAGAATGACATGGGACATGGATGAGAACACATCCATGGATGCCAAGCTACGATACGGCGAAGTGGATACAAGCTCGATTGTCTTTAATGCGGTCTTTCAATTACCAGCATTCGAGGCTTTCTTGGGTATCCCGACACTTTACGAAGATGTTAATGAGCATAACTTTGAATTTGTCAGTAATTTCCCGCACACCAATGATCAAGAATCTTTAGAATTCTCATTGAGAATGGAAAGGGATCTAGGTTGGGCTAATATGACCGCTTGGACCTTATACAGTGATATCGAAAACTCATTTGGAGCAGATGGTACCAGTGGTGCTTTTGGTTTCTTCTTTGGCGATCAATCTTGCTTGGATTCTTTAAATGAGATTGTCTCTGCCGGCTTAGGTTTCTCTCTTCCTTCACCTCAATACATTGCCACAGCAGATCCATCTGTGCCTAACGGACTGTTGCTTGGGCCATACACACCAACAAGATGTGATGGCACGCAGTATCAGGTTAGAAACCAGGATGATTTAAGTTTTGAAGTAAGACTCAGTTCTCCTGATGATCAAGCGATCCGATGGAGCATGGGTGCTTATTTGCTTGATGTAAACAGAGAAGTTGGTGTGAACCAAGGAATTGATAAAGGATTTGGGGTGGTTGAAAGCATGTATGTGCCTGCATCGGGTAACAATCCTACTGAACAAATGGTGTGGGATGATTTTAGCAATAAAGTAAGTGCTTTCTTTGGATCATTTGATATTGATTTAACTGACACCATGGAACTCTCAATTGCAGGTCGATACGATAAGGAAAAACGAAGAGTGCACAGTTTAGTTCCGACGAATGTTACCTCCACTTACATTGATTGTGATGGCCCTCCATACACTGGCGGACCATTAAACACAGGTCTATGTAGCGCAAGTTCAATCCCTGATCAGGAAAGAACGTTTGAGCATTTTCAGCCTAAGGTTAGTCTTGCTTGGCAAGCTGATGAAGATCTTTCCATGTATATGAGCTGGGGAGAAGGCTTTAAGAGCGGAGGCTTTAATAACTCAGGTGCTCGACAAACGGTTGATACTTTCATTAATCCGTTAAATCCTGGATCGCCAGTAGCGATTACCGATTCTTATGAAAAAGAAGTTAACACTTCACTTGAGGCTGGCTTTAAAGCGCTATTGATCGATCAAAGAGTTAGTCTGGATGTGTCCGTTTATAGAACTGATGCTGAGAATCTACAATTCTTTGAATTTATTGTTGGCCCGTTTGGCTTACTTAGGATTGTTGAGAACATCGATGAAGCTGAAATGGATGGCGTTGAGTTAGCAGTAAATGCGATCATCAATGATAATATTTCTGTCTATGCTGCGGGCGCTACCGTTAACAGTGAAATTATGAAAAACTCTGTACGTTCTGACAGTGTGGGCAACCAAGTTCCTTATCACGCTGATTGGACATTTAACGGTGGAATCTCGCTAGAATATCCTATGGCAAACGGAAGAAATTTCTTTGCTCAGGTTGATTACGCTGTTGTTGGACCAACATGGTTCCATGTTATGCAGGCAGACAATTCAAGAATGAGTTTGTTTGGAGCTCCTATGGCCTACGATAAGACTGATAGAGACAGATACAGCACTGTTAATCTTAGGTTAGGCGTAGAAACTGATAACATGACCTTCACTGCTTATGCCAAGAACGCAACTGATGAAGATTACTTGGCTGAAGTAATACCAGCGCCTGAATTTGGAGGAGTGTTTGCTCATCCTGGGCCACAAAGACGAGTTGGTCTTGAAGTTACTTATCAGTTCTAAGTTTTATTGGTAACAAAAAGAAAAGCCTCGCATTGCGAGGCTTTTTTTTAATACGGTCGTTTTAAATAAATACCCTTAGGTTCACCAAGAACTTCACCGTTATCGTATATCCGATTCCCTCTTAGGAAAGTGGTGGTAACTCTGGCATTAAGTTCTTGTCCTTCAAAAGGGGTATAGCCTTGTCCAGATTCTGACTCTTCAGCTTTAATGGTCCAGGTGGTATTTGGATCAACGAGTACAACATCAGCATCGAGCCCAATTTCAAGATCACCTTTTCGTCTTAAGCCATATCGCCTTGCTGGATTAAGGCTGGTCAATTCAGCCATTTTATTTAATGATAGGCCTCGTTTTAAACCTTCGCTGACCAAGGCTGAAAGAAGATACTCAGTGCCACCAAAGCCTGATTTTGCCAGCCAGACGTTTTCTGTATCCTCTGAATCCACCTTGTCTTCATGTTTACAGCATGCATGATCACTGCAGATCCAATCTATATCGCCGTTTAAAACACTGTCCCAGAGGTATTCGACATCTTCTCTAGGTCTAATGGGCGGGTTCACTTTGGCAAAATTACCCGTCGGAGCATCAACATCTAAGATCAAATGTCCAATGGTGACTTCTCTTCTAAAGTTAATATGTGGAAAAACAGTCTGCATTTGCATGGCTGCATCCACTGCCTTTTTTGAGGTTAAATGCAAGAGGTTAATATTGGGTAAATTGGTTTCATTCGCTAGATAAGAGGCTATAAAAATTGCCAGCCCTTCTGAATGTGGAGGCCTTGATGCGCTGTATGCTTTGAGGCCTGAAAGACTATCGTCAGCTTGGACCATCTTCGTATAAGCAGCCATAATCTCAGCAGTTTCACAATGCAGGCTAAGACTAATATCGTCTTTTTTATCCGGGTACATGCTCATTGCTTTCTCGATGCCTCGCATTACAAATTCAAAATGGGCAATATCGTATTTTTCATCCTCTTTGATCATCAAAAACTCATGCTGGCTTGAAGATGCTCCATGTAACCCATGGCCTCCATAGAACATAAAAATCTTAAATGAGGTAACGCCAAATTCATCAATTAAGCTTGGTATCTCTTTAATATGGGTTTGATCCATTGGGGCTAAGTGATAAGCATAATCAACAAAGAAATTATTCTCTGATAGTGAAAATACTTCTGGCATAAAGTCTTTGTAGGGGCCACCCTTATTAAGGTAATAACCGCCTGTTCTCATATAGTTTAAGCTCGACGTAACTCCACCCATAGCAGCTGCTCGACTTTCAATAATTGCATCTTGGTCCAGAGGGTTATAGATCCCTGTATGCATATGAGCATCCACCAGCCCAGGAAAGGCCAATTTATTATTTCCATCATAGACTTCATTTGAGGTCTCTGGATCTAGATTAGGCTCCATGCTTTTAATTACTCCGTCTTTAATGCCTAAATCTAAATTATTAACCCCCTCCAATTTTGGTTTAACCGCTTGTATATTTTTAATAATTAAATCAAATTCTTTGTTATCACTCATTTATCTTCCTTCAAAAAATTAGTTTTCATCAAAGCCCAGACTACCTGGATTAATTAGGTTTTTAGGATCCAATTGATGTTTTAAAGCCGTCAAAAACTTTCTTGTGCTCTCAGCTCGAGTTTTCATAAAAGGATAGTCTTTACCAATTTGAAAATGGATCGCTCCGTTTTCTACTGCCATCTTTTCGATTCTATCTTTGATTTCATGAACTAATTCTAAACCCAAGGGATTAGATTCGTAAACAGGGACTTGATCAAGATCAAGCGGGTAGACTTTTTTATGATAAATCGACTGTTTATCTTTCCATAAGAATGTTGGCTCATATAAGAAAGCATTACTTTCAATAAAGGAGAACATTCTGTTCATAGCAATTCCATGCTCATCCATTCTTGTTTTATATTCTTGCATCAACGATTCAAAATCTTGGTCATGTTTCAATACTCTTGAGAACGGTAAAATACTGTGTGTGGGCTTCCATAGTTCCCCATTAGGTCCAAGTATAGGGGTCAGATCCATAAATGGGCTTGCATGCAAGTAAAGTGGGATTGAGTTAGCAACTTCCTTGCCATACTTTTGAGCAGTTGATCTGGCTTCAGCCAATTTTAATTTTGCTTCCTTGTTATTAACACCCTCGGTGGTAAAGTGACCAGAGAAGGCTGCTTTTTTTAAAAAGCCACGTCCAGCAACACCCATTTTCAACAATTGGAAGAGGCCATCTATAGGGTTCCTTGAGGAGAGATAAACAGATTTTGCTGCAGCCAGTGGGCTTGTGTTTTCCATTTCCATAATGGCTGTTTTTTGTTTCCTAGGGTCCAAGCCGTGATTATCTGAGACCACTCCAAGTTTGGCAATATCACGCATTGCCAAAAAGAGATTTTCAAAATTTGGAAAACCAAATGAGCAAGCTGCGAAACCATCCGGATATTTTTTTAGCTTAAGCGAGATTCTAGTTTTGACTCCCAAAGCACCGGAATCACCAAGAAATAGACCGCCAATATCAGGACCGTAGTATCTAAAAAATCTATTGGTCTGTTGATCTTTGCCTTGTGAGCCTGTTTCAATGATATCCCCATTTCCAATAACCACTTGAAGGCTAGACAATGAATCTGCTGAGACAGCGTTGTTTGTTCCATGTGATAAAGCATGAAATGACATCGACCCACCAACTGTTGCTACTCTGCCAGAAAATGGACCCCAGAATGGAGTCCTTAAGCCCATTGGTTTAAGAGTTTCATATAGTTCTTCCCAGGTAACACCAGGCTCCACTGTGACGAACATATCCTCTTCATTCACTTCGATTTTTTTTAGTTTTGAGCTATCGATGATTATCGTATTATCTTTTACAGGTAGGTAGCCGCCGGTATAAGATGCGCCTCCGCCTCTAACCACAATTGGAAATTCATTCTTTAAGCAGGTTTGGACAACCTTGATCAACTCATCAGCGTTGCTTGGTCTTATAACTGCAACGGCTTTCTTTTTAGCAGTTTCAAAAACATCCGTTGAATAGAACTCAAGCGATTCTTTATCTTGAAGGACATTAGTTATTCCGACAAGATCAATTAGCTCCTTTAAGCCACTTTCTAAGTTTTCCATATTCGTGGGTAGTTATTAATTATAAGATGAATGATTATATCCTTTGAAGATAGCCCATGCTAAATTATTTAAAAATAATTATAAGATGCAGCACAAGGTAAAAAAATCATATATCGACAGCCGTTTTGGGCAGTTGCATTTTCAAGTTTATGGAGCTGGTAAACCGCTAATACTATGCCATCAATCACCGAGTTCTTTGGAAATGTTTCATTCAGCATATCCAATACTGTCTTCTCTTGGTGTTCAATCAATTGGCATTGACACTCCAGGATACGGTCAATCAGATAGCCCAGATGATCAACCTAAGATTTTAGATTATGCAAAATGCGTCATCGATGTTATTGAATTTCTGAATTTAGAGAAGGTCTCACTTCTTGGTCATCATACAGGAGCATGCATAGTTGCAGAACTCGCTGTTATTCGCCCTGACTTGGTGGATAAAGTTATTCTTAATGGGCCACCTCTTTTATCAGTTGATGAAAGATCTGAGATGATAGAAATGATTAAAAAAGCACCTCCAATCACCCCAAAAGAAGACGGCAGTCATCTGGTGGATCTATGGAAAAAACGTATGAATTTTACCCCAGGATGGACAGATCTCGATGCAATGCAAAGAGGCATTGTTCAAATGCTTCGCGCGGGATCTAACGATATTTTTGGTTTCAATGCTGCCTTTGGACAAGACTTAGAAAGTCTTATTAGGAAGATAGATAAACCCACTATGATACTGACTAATACAGGAGATGATATTTACTTTGCAGCCCTTAGAACCAAGGAGTTGCGTCCAGATTTCGAGTTTTTAGAACTGCAAAATGGGACCCATGATATTGTCGATGAGCAGCCTAATGAATGGTCAGAAGCCGTGTTTAATTTTATAAAATAAAAAAAAGATTAGAAATTTATCCAGAACCGGTTACCATGCATTCTTTAAATCCTATTAGGGAGTTCTATTTTGAATATTTACGTTGGTAATATAGCTTGGTCAATGACTGAAGATGAACTTGAAGCTTTGTTCGCAGAACATGGTGCTGTTACTTCAGCTAACATCATTACTGATAAATACTCAGGCAGATCTAGAGGATTCGGTTTTGTAGAGATGGAAGATGACGCGGCTGCAGAAGCTGCTATCGAAGCACTCAATGAAACTGAGCACTCTGGAAGAGCGCTTAGAGTTAATCAAGCTAAGCCTAGAGAAGACAGGAACTAGTTCCCTTTCCAATATTTGCTAATGATTACATCTTCGGATGTAGGCTTGAATATTGCTTGTTCTAGAATACAATGCAGAAAAGTAATTTGGTTATACCATGAGATTTGGAACTTATTTTTTTCACTTATTTTTTATTATTCCTCTCTTGCTGAGTTGCGAAGGGAAAACTCCTGAGGACTTTGATCGTGAATTCAATCAAAAGTACAACGCGTGCTTTGAGCGTGCAAAGTTAAGGTGCGATTCTAGTATGGATAAGGAGGCTTGCGACACAATGGCCAATGAAAGGTGTAAGAGCTTTTTAGGTACACCTGAAAATCCGATTGTCAAATGAGTTAACGTTTATCCAGATTGAATCGACTGGTGTAATACCAAAGCAGCATTCCTGAAACTATAGTCATCAGGCCCACAAATGAAAAAATTCTTATTAACCAATGGGAGAAATCATCACGTTCTCTGTAATCCATAATGTGCAATGACCATAGAAAATCAAAGGTCCGCCATAATCGGGTTCGGATTGCGGCAATTTCCCCAGTGTTTGGATCCACATAGACCATACCTTTTTTGGGTTTCTCAACAAAAACTCTATACAGGGGTAAATCTCTGCCTCTGTATTCAGACCCACTTTCTCTATTATTAATCAGTTCCACCTTCTTGGGTTCAAGGCTCGTTTCTCTACTAACAATCAAAGACGCTTCTTGAGGAGTAATAAAAAATAATCTTTCACCCGATATAGCATCATAATTTGATATTTGGTTTGCACTCTTTACTTGATAGACCCATGTGTCTGCTCTCCTTTTGAGCAAGATGGTGTAGTCATCCTCACTATCGAAATCTAGGATTCTTAATAGTGACGACATTGCAAACAAATTATTGTGATTAAGTGTTTTTGTATTGTCCTCTGTTTCCCAAACCCTGTATTGATCACCCCTAACATCTTTGATATCCGGTATGGTGAAGAATAATCCTGACAACGTCCATAAGAGCAGTTGGATTGAAGCAAATAAACCCAACCATCTGTGCATGAATTTTATATATTTTAATTTCATAATTGTTATTATATTCTCTGAATTTGAGACAAGTAAAAAAAATAATGACCACAGAAGCGATAAAAGAAGAATCTATTTCATGGAAGTGTAAACACACCTGGAAAAGAGCATCGATAAATACACTCTGGTGCCTATTGGGTTGTTCGATAGGTGATTTTGGAACAATCTATTTCTTTCAAGTTACTGGAAACCCTTGGGATTTCTCCGTGCTTTTGATTATGAGCTTAGCCATCATGAATGGCCTAATCACATCGATCATGCTCGAAACTTACATACTCTCAAGACAAATGGTTTTAAAAGAGGCATTTAGAGTTGCAATTGGAATGTCTCTGATCTCCATGATTGCAATGGAAGCTGCCATGAATATAACAGATGTGATTCTAACTGGAGGAGCAATGCTGACATGGTGGGTCATTCCATTCATGCTCATAGCTGGTTTCATCACGCCATTGCCATATAATTATTATCGATTAAAAAAATACGGCAAAGCTTGCCACTAATCTATTTTTCAGAAGTCTTCACTGACCAGCTTCGAGCCCAATAAATAAAAGGCGTATCAAAGGCTGCTATGCCTATTTTGAAAACCATTTTGGCAAGACCTAAATTAATGGCTTGTTCTAAATCGACGACTCCCCACCAAACCACTAATGCATAAAGTGTTGTGTCCACCGTTTGTGAGGCCATGGTTGATAAATTATTTCTTAGCCACAGATGCCTACCGTTGGTCCATGCTTTAATTTTATGGAAGCACCACACATCAAAACGCTGACTAATTAAATAAGCAAAGAGAGAACCGAAAATAAAGCGTGGAGTGAAATCGAGAATCCTTACAAAAGATTCGTGAACTTCAGTAGAAAAGGTTTGTTGGTTTTGTGTTGAGGGAAGGAAAAGAAGAGAGATGCTTAACATGATCAAAATGATTGCACTGACACTAAAGCCCATCATCACAGCATTATCCGCAGCTTTCTTGCCAAATTTTTCGCTCATTAAGTCAGTAGCGAAGAAAATGCTTGAATAAAAAATAACACCCAAGCTGGTTTCCATACCAAAAATAACGGTTAGTTTTGGACCCTGAAGATTAGCTAAGAGAATTGAGAGCACAATACAAGCAAGCAATCCATATCGGCCAAAGAATCGATACATTAGAACGGTAAAGCCAAGATCTAAGACCAGAGTAATAAAATACAACAGGTCTTGATTTGCAGAAAAATACAGTTGAAAAGATTCAGGAAACATAACAGGTTAAATTTTTTTCATAAATGGGTTTTAATTCTATCGAATCATCGAATAAACTAAAGATAAATTAAAGATTGAATTTATAGAGACAAAAAGACAGGTAACGAAATGATTGCTATCGGATATATGTTTATCGCATTTGCAGCAGCAGCATGCTTGGTTTTTGCGGCAAAAGCTTACATAAAACAACCTAATAACATCCTTCTTCTAATACTTTGCCCAACATCATTACTTTGGTTTGATTCGTTTATAATCGCAATGGGTCAATTTATAGGGGAGGGAAGCCCTCTTCTAATCGCCACCTATATTCGCTATTCGGCACACTGGTTGATGCTGCCGCTTCTTTTCATAGCAGCAGGGATGATTTTGAGAGGAGCTGAATTTAAAATTGCTTCAAACAAATATTTTATGGGCATTTTTTATCTTCTAGCGACGTTTTTTATTATCGAAGATTTTAGACACATATTTATTGTAGATTTTTACCCAGCCTGTTACGGCGACACTCTCAGATATGTAACACAAGTCCCAATCGGGCAAGCGTGCACTCCTGAAATGGAAGGAGTAGGCATGAGAGTCTCCCCAGCAGCTGCAATACTTCTGACATTAATACTTCTGGTGTCTGGGATAGCAATATGGATCAAACATAAATGGCCATGGCTGGCGCTAGGTTGTTTCGTTATGTTTCTTGCTGCACAACCAAC
>CAZLQT010000044.1:0-9843 GCA_964561815.1 uncultured Woeseia sp. | reverse complement strand
GTCAGAGAGAGTAAATACATCATGATGCATGCTCCAAAAGATTCGATTCACACAATAACTGAACTCTTACCAGGAACTGAATCACCAACAATTATTCCCTTGGAAGGGACAAGTGAAATTGTAGCAGTGCATGTGGTGTGTAAGGAAACAATATTCTGGGAGACCTTAGAGGACCTTAAATCTGTTGGCGCCTCTTCTATTCTTGTTGTTCCAGTTGAGAAGATGTTGATGTAGATATGAGTCTTGAAAAGATAATCAATTGGAAGGAAGTTTCTGTCGATGCAAGGATCAATCTATTAGAAAGACCGACCCAGGTTATTCGGGAAGATCAGAACAAGATTATTGAACAAATATTTGCTGGAGTGAAGAGTCAAGGTGATAAAAAGTTAAGAGAGTACACAAAGGCTTTTGATAATGTCGAAATCGATTCAATAGAGATGACAACTCAAGAGATCCATGAATCAATTGAACAAACACCAAAAGAGCTAAAGGATTCCATAAAAAATGCAATTGAGAATATAAAGAGCTTCCACGAATCCTTTTCTGGTATAGATGATAATGCAGTCGAAACTGTTGCTGGAGTTAAATGCAGTGCTATAACTAGACCAATTGAAAAAGTCGGTCTCTATGTGCCAGCAGGAAATAATCCCCTGCCCTCTACTGCAATGATGTTAGGGGTTCCGTCAATGATTGCTGGGTGTCCAGAGAGAGTATTGGTTTCACCTCCCAATAAAAATGGTGTGGTGGATCCGACAATTGTGACTGTTGCACATTATTGCCAGATTAATCGTATTTTTAAGCTTGGAGGAGCACAAGCTATCGCTGCTCTTGCGTTCGGCACGGAAAGCGTTCCTCAAGTTAATAAGATATTTGGACCAGGCAATAGTTGGGTTACTCAAGCAAAAAGAATGATTTCAAGCTATAACGTCAGTGTATCGATTGATATGCCAGCAGGTCCAACTGAAGTTCTTATTATCTCAGACGGAAGCTCTGATCCTTTATATATTGCCTTTGATCTATTATCCCAGGCTGAACATGGAGTTGATTCGCAGGTTATTCTATTATCAACGAGTCAAAGGCAACTTTATAAAGTCCAAGAACAAATAAAAGAATCTTTAAAAACTTTATCGACTAGAGAGATAGCCGAGCAAGCCATGACTAACAGCAAATTTATCTTAGTCGATAATTTAAAGACAGCAGTCAATATTTCCAATGAATATGCTCCTGAACATTTGATTCTTTCGTTTGATTCAGCAAACGATTGGCTTTCTAAAATAACATCTGCAGGTTCGGTTTTTCTTGGTATGTGGAGCCCGGAATCAGCCGGTGATTATTGCAGTGGAACAAATCATGTGCTTCCAACTGGCGGTTTTACAAAGTCACTTAGTGGAATTACTGTTGCAAGTTTCAAAAAGACTATATCAGTTCAGGAAATTACAAAGAAGGGTTTAGGAAATCTGTCAAACGATATAGTTAAGTTGGCTCGCGCAGAAGGCCTTGAAGCTCACGCTAGGGCTGTTGAAGTAAGGGTGAGTAAAAATGAACGTTGATATCAAAAGTATAGTTAGGCCAGAGGTGCTGCGCTTAAAACCTTATGTGCCAGCTAAAAAAGTTACAAATACAGTCAGATTAAATGCGAATGAGAGTCCGTTTTCTGTAACCGCAAAGGCAGAAGCATTGTCACTAAATTTATATCCAGATGCAGTACCTTATAAAATTAGAAGTTCAGTTGCCAATTATCTTGGAATTTCTGAAGAGAATTGTGTTGTAACGAGAGGCAGCACAGAAGCAATAGATATTTTAATTCGTACTTTTTGCTCACCTAGAGATGACGAGATTATTATTTTCCCACCGACATTTGAAATGTATCAGTTTTATGCAGCTATCCAGGGGATTAATAT
Source organism: uncultured Woeseia sp. (assembly GCA_964561815.1). Classification (GTDB taxonomy): domain Bacteria; phylum Pseudomonadota; class Gammaproteobacteria; order Steroidobacterales; family UBA11654; genus CACPJA01. The sequence continues at coordinate 7,942 of CAZLQT010000044.1, read as the reverse complement.
TGTTAGTGTTCCTTTATTGGAGAATAGCGATTATCAAATCGATATTGATACTTTTAAAAGTAAATTAAGCAGTAAAAGTAAACTGACCTTTCTTTGCTCTCCATCTAACCCAACAGGCCATTCGATAGATACAAGTACTATTTATCAAGTTTGTGAATCGTTAAAGGATTTCGGTCTTCTAGTGCTAGATGGTGCGTACGCAGAATTTTCGAACGAAGTTGTTTATCGAGAAATACTCAACGATTTCTCTAATGTCGTTGTCCTAAGGACTCTATCAAAAGCTTTTGGCCTGGCAGGGTCACGATGCGGTGCTTTGATTGGTAGTAATGAGATATGCGAATATATTATGAGGGTTATACCGCCCTACTCTTTTTCAAAACCATCAGAGCAGACAGTTCTGGAGTCATTAACCGATGAAGGCATAGAAAAATCAAAAGAAAACATAAAATCAATACTCAAGGAGCGCCAATACTTAGAAAATCAGTTAAAGGATTTAACTAGCGTTAAAGAGGTATTTTCATCAGAAACAAATTTTGTTCTTGTAAAAACTACAGACGCAGAACAATTTTGTGAACGAGCAAAAGAATCAGGATTTCTTTTACGTAATGTTGGTTATCAGCCAACTTTAAATAACTGTGTAAGAATTACCGTCGGCACCAGAGAGCAAAACCAAAGTCTTATAAGGGGCCTAAAAGATGAATAATCAATCACAGAAAATACTATTTATTGATCGAGATGGGACTTTAATTTTTGAACCGGAAGATTTTCAAGTTGATTTGATTTCTAAGATCCGTTTATTGCCTGGGGTTATTCAGGCTTTAGCTAGACTCAAAGATAGCGGCTATCTTCTAGTCATGGTCACAAATCAAGACGGACTGGGCACAGAATCGTTTCCTGAGGCTGATTTTCAAAAATGTCAGAATTTTTTAATTGATTTATTGTCTTCACAAAATATTACCTTTGAGAGCATCTTTATATGCCCTCACTTTGAAAGCGATCAGTGTGATTGCAGAAAACCCAGGACAGGCTTATTAACTCAATTTCTCGTAGATCGGAATATCGATAAAGCAAGATCTTATGTTATTGGCGATAGAGAAACTGATCTTCTCTTAGCAGACAATCTTGGTTTGCAAGGTATAAAAATTAATCCTATGATCGATGGTGAGTGGATTCGTATTAGTGACGCTATTTTGAGTCAAGATCGAATGGCTGTGGTTTCCAGGAAAACCAATGAGACCAAAATAACTGCAGCCGTTAACCTAGATAGTACTTCGCCATTATCGATTAATACAGGCATAGGTTTTTTTGATCATATGCTTGAACAATTAGGTAAACATTCAGGAATATCAATAGAATTAAAATGCGATGGAGACCTTGAGGTTGATCAGCATCACACGGTTGAAGATGTTTCAATTACATTGGGCCAGGCTATCAAAGAGTCCTTAAGCAACAAAAGAGGCATCGGTCGGTACGGTTTTACTCTTCCAATGGACGATGCTCTAGCAACAATTGCTATTGATCTGTCCGATCGGCCATTTTTTAAATTGAATGGAGAGTTTAAAAGAGAAGTTATAGGAGAATTGCCGACAGAATTAGTTCCACACTTTTTTTATACCTTCAGTCAATCACTTGGAGCAAATATACATTTAAGCGTTTCAGGTGAAGATGATCATCATAAAATTGAAGCGTGTTTTAAGGCTCTTGGTAGAGCTCTATCTCAGGCTCTAAATATTTCAGGAAACAAGGATCTGCCTTCTACCAAAGGTACATTATAGATGAAACAGCAAGTTGCTATTATCAGCTCAGTAGGTTCAAATTTGGCTTCTCTTAAGTTCGCTTTAGATCGACTAGATGCTAATTATTTTGAAACCGAGGATCCTCAGAAGATTATTAATTCCAGCCATGTCATTTTACCGGGTGTTGGATCTGCACTAAAAGCAGTAGAGACCCTAAGGAACAATGATCTAATTGATGTAATCCCATTACTAAATCAGCCAACTTTAGGAATTTGTCTCGGTATGCAATTACTGATGCAAACATCGAATGAGAATAATTGTGAATGTTTGGGAATCATAGAAGGCAATTGTGAGTCATTTGTAGCTGACAGCGAGCACCCAGCACCCCATATGGGCTGGAATAGCCTGAATATTAATTATTCAACAGAGTTAACTAATGAGATAAAAGAAGGCGAGTATTTTTATTTTGTGCATGGTTATTATATTCCAGTTCTTAAGGAGACTGTGGGCATCACTGAGTATTCATCACCATTCTCATCAATTATCCAAAAAGACAATTTTTTTGGCACTCAATTTCATCCTGAAAAATCAGGATCGCAGGGAGCGATTCTGTTATCTAACTTCTTAAATATTGAATGATATGCAATTAATACCAGCCATAGATCTTTTGAATGGACAATGTGTTAGATTGTTTCAGGGTGATTTTAATGACATTACCTATTACGACAAAGATCCTGTCTCATTAGCGAAATATTATGAATCTTTAGGCCTTTCTAGAATTCATCTGGTTGATTTAGATGGCACTAGGAAAGGAATTACCATGAATGAGGATATTGTTGAGCAAATTATTAATTCCACAAATCTAGAGGTTCAAATGGGAGGTGGCTTAAGATCCAAGAGTCAGATTAGCAAATGGTTAGAATCATCAATTAATTATTTGGTAATAGGAAGTTATGCCATCGAGAATATTGCAGATTTTAACCTGTTTGTAGACGATCAAGAAAAAAGAAGATTTATTATTGCCTTGGATGTAAGAACAGATGTTTCACCTCCTGAAGTAATGATTAAAGGCTGGAAAGAATCATCGGGGATGGATTTATGGTCGTTAATTAAAGAGTTTCTAAATTTTGGATTTAATGATTTTCTTATTACAGATATTCAAAAAGACGGAACCCTTCAGGGTCCAAATATTGAGCTTTACGAAAGATGCATGAAGGCCAGTCCTGGTGCACGCTTCATATGTTCTGGTGGTGTTAGCAGTATTGGAGACTTAATCAGACTTAGGGATAAATCAATCCATGCAACCGTTGCTGGTAAATCGCTGCTTGAAGGTAGAATTTCAAAAGAGGAGATAAAACGATTCTTACTCGGCGAATAATCCCCTGTCTTGACGTCAAAGATGGCAATGTCGTCAAAGGCGTAAAATTCAGAGATCATAGAATTGTTGGCGATATTTTAGACTTATCGGTTCGCTACAATAAAGAAGGTGCTGATGAGTTAGTTTTTTATGATATTACAGCCAGCCCAGATCAACGGACAGTCGATCGAAGTTGGGTTAACAAAGTTGCCAGTAAAATTAATATCCCGTTTTGTGTTGCAGGAGGTATTAAAAGTATTAAGGATGCTGAAGAGATACTTAACTATGGGGCAGACAAGATCTCTATTAACACACCAGCTATTGAAAGACCTGAATTAATCACAGAACTGGCCAATAACTTTGGATCACAATGTGTGGTTGTTGGTATCGACAGTTATCAGAAAGATCATCAATATTTGGTCTACAGCCACACTGGAAACCCTGCTAAAACCAAGAAGACCAAAAAAGAAACAATGTCATGGGCAAAAGAAGCAGAAGACAGAGGTGCAGGCGAAATTGTCTTAAATTGTATGAATCAAGACGGCGTCAGAAAAGGTTATGACATCGAGCAACTCATTGGAGTTAATAAGGTTATCAATATCCCTCTTATTGCTTCGGGCGGCGCTGGACAATTAGCTGATTTTGCAGAGGCTATTTTAAATGCGAATGTAAGTGGCACCCTTGCTGCTAGTGTGTTTCATAAAAATGTAATCAATATTTATGATTTAAAAGTATTTTTAAAAAGTAAGAATATCGAGGTTAGGTTATGAAAGAAAATAAAAGAAGTTTTATTTATGATTTAGAAAGCATCATTAACCAAAGAATAGATGAATCAGACGAGAGTAGTTACACATTCCAACTTATTTCAGCTGGTTCTGGTCTAATGGCGAAAAAATTGGTTGAAGAGAGCGCTGAACTTGCGGTTGCATCTCTAGAGCAACCCGTTAAGAGAGAAGAGCTTTTATGGGAAGCAGCAGATTTAATGTATCATTTACTTGTGTTAATGAGAGCAAATGATATAAGTTTTGATGATCTTTCAAATGAACTTGAATCCAGACATGATAAATAAGCTATGACAATCACACAAAGCCAGATCGAGGATTTTAAAAACTTAGGTTTCCTAGTGATAAAAGACTTTTTTGATGCAAAAGTTATGAACAAGATTCTCCAAGAGGTCAATGTGATGGAGCATCAGGAACCTCTTAAAGACGGGATCATGAAATATTATGAAGAGTCTAACGACAACTCAAACCCAACCCCTGCTGAACCGCTCCTAATTCGTGTTGAGAATTTCATTGAAGTTAACGAATATTTAAATTCGATTGTAAATCATCGAACCATTCATGAAATCCTAACAGAATTATTTGGTGAGCCAGGGGTATTATTAAAAGAAAAGATTAATTATAAACCCCCTGGTTCGCCGCCTGATTATCTGCATCAAGATTCGCAGGCAGGTTGGGATGATTATGGCAGCGAATTCTTATCTGTATTAATAGCAGTGGAGAAAAGCACCACCGAGAATGCTTGTGTTGAGTTTGATACATCTGGTTCATACAAAGATTCATTAGCAGGCCCATTGTGGGAACCCCTAGATGCCGATGCTTTACCAGACCTAAATTTGCAACCTATCGAAACAAACAGCGGAGATATAATTATCTTTAATAGCTATGTCCCTCATGGCTCGGAATCCAATTCTTCAAGTCAAAGACGCTGCAATATATACCTTACTTACAATAAACTATCAGAGGGTGATCATCGAATTGACTATTTCAAAGACAAGAGAAAAAGTTTTCCACCTAACAATGAAAGGGACCCCAATAAAGATTATAGTTTTAAGGTCTGAAACTAGATCAGCTTACTGGGATTCATTATGTTATTAGGGTCAATGCTTGATTTAAGTGCTTGCATCAACTGAATCTTTACCGGATCTGAAAAGAACACCAAATCATCTTTTAATTTAGTTCCAATCCCGTGTTCTGCACTAAAAGAGCCACCAAGTGATTCAGCGATTTCGTGCACTTTTCTGTTTACGTCAAAGATTTTATCTAGAAACTCCAGTTCGCCCATAGCATCTGGTTGTTTTTTAGTGAAGTGCAGATTGCCGTCACCCAAGTGACCAAAAGTATAAACAATGGAATTGCCCACAATTTCTTGCATCGCTTTTGATGCGGTTTCAACAAATTCTGGAATCTTCTTTATAGGCACAGAAATATCATGATGAATTCCTCTGCCTGATAATTTTTCAGCTTCAGAAATGCCGTGCCTTATTTTCCATATGTCTTCTTTTTCTTTTTCATTGTTGGCAATTATTGCGTCAATAATCATTCCTGATTCCATGTGTTTATTTAAAAAATCTAATATAAGTGGATCTTCTGTATTAATTATTTCAACAATGACTTGCCACGGGTGTTTTGAATTTAAGGGGATACGAAAATGAGGCAAATATTTCTCTACTGCCTCTATGCAAGTGTTACTCATAAATTCGAATGCAGAAACATTATCACCAAATGAATCTTTGGTTAAGTTAAGTAAATCTATTGCTTCTTCAGAGCTATTTAAAGCAAGAAGACTGGTGCATGTGTTTTTTGGCTCAGAGTAAAGCTTTAAACAGACTTTAGTAATTATTCCAAGAGTGCCTTCAGCACCAATGAAAAGCTGTTTTAGGTCGTACCCAGTGTTGTCCTTTCTGAGCCCTTTTAGATCACTGAATAATGCTCCATTTGGAAGAACCACTTCTATGCCCATTACTTGGTCTCTAGCCATGCCGTATTTTAAAACATTAACACCACCAGCATTGGTTGATACATTGCCACCAATTTGACACGATCCCTCTGCACTAAGACTTAAAGGGAAAAGTAGATTGTTTGCGGAAGCTGCTTCTTGAATAGTTTGGAGTATACAACCTGACTCCACAATGATTGATCGATTATAAAGGTCGATATCTATTATCTTATTTAACTTGGAGGTGTTAATAACAATTTCAATGAGCTGATCATCTGATAAGGGTAAATTGGCTCCGCATAAACTGGTGTTACCCCCTTGTGTTGTAATACCTATATTATTTTTGTCGCAAAGAGATACGATTTTCATGACATGATCTACAGATTCTGGAAGCACTATTAACGGTGTATTCCCTTTGATTTGCCCTCTCCAATCTTCGAGAAACTTTTCGATCTCTTTTTTTTCGGTTATGCAGTTCTTAATCCCAACCACTTTTTGGAATTTATGAACTAAATCTGTGAAGTTTTCAGGCATTTATTTTTTTCATCAAAGACCAAATCGAAATAAATAGCGAGGCGATAATTGGACCAATGACAAAGCCGGATATCCCGAACAAGCTAATTCCTCCAATGGTTGTAAGCAGGATCAAATAGTCAGGCAGAGACGTCTCCTTACTTATTAAGTAGGGTCTTAGTAAATTATCAACGAGGCCAATAATAAAAAGCCCTGAAAATAAAAGGATTAGACCCTGCGTCCACATTCCGCTATAGATTAGAAATATAGTAATTGGGAACCAAATAATTGCTGTTCCAATACCAGGAAGAATGCTAAATAGAGCCATTAAGAATCCCCACAAAATAGCCCCTTGGATATTTAATATTGAGAGAATGACGAAGCCCAAGAAACCTTGTACTAAAGCTACTATAAAAGTTCCTTTAATAGTAACTTTTGTGACTTGATGGAATTGATTAAGCAAATACCTCTCGTGGTCATCATCCATTGGGAAAACACTGATACAGTTATTAATAATATTTTCACCGTCCTTTAGAAAAAAGAACAGCAGGTAGATCATTATTAGAGACGATACTATGAAGCTAAAAATATTCTCAGTAATTCTCATCAAAGTTGTGTAAGTTAATTGAGATAAGCTGTATACAAATTGATTCAGTTGCTTATAGATATCATCAATATTCAAACCAAGGAGATTTATAGTGTTTTCAATACTCGGAATTATTGATGAAGATCCAATCTCAAAGCTTCCCGATTCAAGCATGGAGACTATTTTAAATACTTCATTGGTTATAGCTCCAAGGATTAGGATGCTTGGCAGGATAACCAAGAGAAGAATGACAAAAATTGTAATAGAACTTGATAATGATGACCTTCCAGTTTTCTCATTCAGCCAATTGTAAAATGGCGAAAAAAGTATCGAAAAGATGATTGCCCAAAAAACAGGTATTAAATAATCAATAAGGAGTATTGAGAATAAAATGGTAGTAATCGCGAGGATTATGAAATATGCATTATTACTTTTCATTTGTGTTTTTACTTCAAAAATTCTTAAATAATTATAATGTTAAACAATTATGAATAGGCTGTGTTTTTATTTTGAATAATATTGTAGACAATGTAATTAGAGAACTAGAGTTTAAAGCTGGGATAACCCTAGCTAGTTTTGGCCTCCAAGCTGAACTGAAATCTATTCAGAATTACCTCAATAAGGAGTCTATTGACGATGATTTAAGAGACGCCTGTTACATTATATTTAGAACTCATTTCATTAGGGAGGCGCTTAAACGAGATGATGCTGAAGATGCCTGTTACAATCTCATCATGCTCTGGGATCACTGTTCTAAGGCAGGTGATGAAAACTACAATGAAATTTTAGTTGATTCTATTAATAAACTTCTCAAAGTTACTAATAAACGAATCAAAACGGTAAAGAATAGACATCTTAGAGTCTTAGAGCTTAATAAGATGAATTGGTCTATTGACGCCATAGCTGCAGATACAGGATACTCTAGACGTCAGATATCGAGAGTTATCAACGGCCATACTAAGAATTAGTCTTTGTGGTCGGGACGAGAGGATTTGAACCTCTGACCCCCTGAACCCCATTCAGGTGCGC
>CAZLQT010000043.1:0-10651 GCA_964561815.1 uncultured Woeseia sp. | reverse complement strand
GATAATCTTCTGCTCTCTTCTTAGCCTCTGAACGGGGTATCCCATAAAACCCAGCCTGGTTTACCAAGGTATTAATACATTTATCAAATAAATTTAAATTAATTTCTTGAGGAACAACACCAAGATAACTTTTAGCAAGGCTGAGTTGATGATCAATATCAGAATCGAATACTTGTATGCTTCCTGAGGTTTTATTTACCAAAGATGTGATAATACCTATTGCTGTGGTTTTGCCAGCGCCATTGGGTCCTAGCAAAGCAAAGAAATCGCCCTTATTAACCTCAAAATTAACTGATTTTAAGGCTTGCACTCCATTCTTGTATTGCTTGGAGAGATCACTTACTGATAAGGCTTTCATCAAAGAGCATTTTGCACCCTTCTCAAAATAAAGCAATAATGTTGCTATATTTTCATAGGAGTATCGAACAAATGACTCAAATTTGGCATCAATCCAATTTAAATAGGCTAGATAAAGTAAATAAGGTCCATGAGAAAACACTTATGGAGGCGCTTGAAATCGAAATTACCGATATAGGTGATGATTATGTTCAGGGCACAATGCCTGTTAATGAAAAAACAAAACAGCCCTATGGGCTTCTTCACGGCGGTGCTTCAATGGGTTTAGCAGAAACTCTGGCTAGTACCGGTGCTGGTCTTTGTATCGATAATGAGAAGTATAAAATTGTAGGGCAAGAAATAAATGCAAACCATCTCAGATCTGCTACTGAAGGCAAGGTCACAGGAATAGCTAAGCCAATTTTTATAGGATCTCGTACGCAAGTTTGGGAAGTTAAAATTTATAAATCAGAAACTGTCTTTAGCGATAAGAATTTATGCTGTATTGCAAGAATGACCGCTCTAAGAATTGATAGGAGCTAGCAATACTTCTTTTTGCTTTATTATTCTTCGTCACTGCCATTTTATATGCTGCTGTTGGTTTTGGTGGGGGTTCTACCTATAATGCTCTCCTTGTAATTGGTGATGTAGATTATTGGCTAATACCAATCATTGCTCTAATTTGTAATCTTATTGTGGTCACCGGAAACACGATTCAATACCAGCGAAAAAAATTAGTGCCCTGGAATTTTGCAATACCAATTATATCGGTCTCAATACCAGCAGCTTTTTTTGCTGGAACTCTAACCATCAGTGAGTCTCTCTTTGTCATGATTCTTGGAATGAGCTTATTGTTTTCTGGGCTAGCAATGATCATTAGGCATTCCGAAGTAAATGAACCAAAAGAGTGGATCCTTTCAAGGTGGGGGCTTTTAATAAATGCAATAATTGGTGTTATTTTGGGTCTGATTGCGGGATTTGTTGGTATTGGTGGAGGGATACTGTTTGCTCCTTTACTCCATCTTCAAAAATCTCTGCCATCAAAACAAATTGCTGCCTTTGCAAGTGTATTTATATTCTTTAATTCAATCGCTGGTCTTAGTGGACAGCTAACCAAACAAACAACGATCATTAATACAATGCTTTTGACAGATTATATTTGGCTTTTCTTAGCTGTTTTGCTTGGAGGTCAAATAGGAAGTCGCCTAGGCTCACAATTACTCCCCGGAATACTCATTCGCCGATTAACTGGGGTGCTGGTAATATATGTTGGTATAAGGATGTTATTAATTTTTTCCAACTAGGGTTTTATGCATCAAACAATTGAAATTACAGTTCACTACTTTGCTAAATTGAGAGACCTGACAAATAAGGAAAAAGAATCTATCGAAATAGCAATTGAGAGTACGCCTAAAGATATATACAAACAATTAGATGAAATGTATGGATTGCCTAATATCCCTAATTTAAAAATAGCCATTAATGATAGTTTTGCATCTTGGGAATCTGAACTACAAGACAAAGACAAATTAGTTTTTATCCCACCGGTTACAGGTGGGTAGAGATGTTTCTTATCACAGAAGAGATAATTCTCCCCAATAATATCGAGTTAAAATTTCCCTCCAGTAAAGTTGGGGCTAAGTCAATATTTGAAGGTATTGTGAGAGACAATAATCTAGGAAAATCTGTAAAAAAACTTGAGTACCAATGTTACGAAGAACTGGCAATCAAAGAAGGTTCTATGATCCTAAAAGAAGCTGTACAAAAATACAAAGTAGATGATGCTTTTTGCATCCACCGAACTGGCAAACTGGAGATAGGTGAAACCGCCGTCTTTATCAGAGTTTTTGCTGCTCATCGCGATGATTCTTTCCAAGCTTGTCGCTATATTATCGACGAAGTTAAAAAAAGAGTTCCTATTTGGAAAAAAGAAATCTATGAATCTGGCGAGAGCGATTGGCTAAAAGGTGCTGGGTGAAAGACCTAACGAGATAAAAACTCTCTCTCAGCCAATTCCTTTGAAACCGCCAACATGTCTTCGAAAGTTTTTACAGCCGGTCCGTTGGCTGTATATTTTCCATTAATCACCATCGTCGGTGTAGATCTAATTCTATACTTACTTGTCAATCTTTGAGCTCGATTAACCTTGCTTTCCACTGTAAAAGATCGAAAGCGGCTAAGGAATTGCTGTTTTGTAATGCCTTGCTTTGCAAACACTTCATAGATTTCGTTTTCGTCCATCAGTGATTTCCTATCCAAATGCATCGCCTTAAAAATCTCTCTGTGCATAACATCTAAATTCCCTAATGATTCAGCTGTGTAGTAGATTCTTGCGTGCATTTTGTAATTATCATTAAACACAACTGGCATTTTCTTAAAATCTATATAGTCGGCTTTACTTTTCTCGAATTGATCTAAATAGGTTTCAAAATTAAAGCAGTGGTTACAAGAATAAGCAAATATCTCCAAAACCTCTATCTTCTCTTCTGCAATGGATAAATTCTCTGCTATAGATAAGGTTCTATAGTGCTTATTATTTTCAAACTGCCAATGATTATCTGCTACAAGAATAGTAGCTACTAACAAAAAACATATTGATAAAATGGGTGTTATAAGTTTTTTAATCATATTATCTAGATCCAAGAGCTTGAATATATTCTGCAACTGCATCCATGTCTTCTCGAGTCATTCTTGAAGCTAGAGTTTGCATCATATCATTAATGCCAGGTTTTCGATTTCCGTTTGTATATTCAATCAATGCGTTTTTGGTGTAAGCTGCATGCTGGCCTGCAATTGAAGGGTAACCAGCGCCTGGGTTTCCTTTTCCTCTAGGTCCATGACATGCTATACATGCAGCAACTCCAGATGAATTACCTCCTCGATATAATGCCTCTCCTTTTTTTGCTAAATCATAATCGTACGAGAGTTTTTTTGGGGTCTGAGCCTGATAGTAGGCGGCTAGATCCATCATGTCCTGCTCAGATAATGTCATTACCAAAGGGTACATCACTGCATTTATTCTGCTTTCATTTTTATAAGCCTTGAGCGTGTTTACAAAATACTTTTCATGCTGGCCTGCAAGACTAGGCCATTCGGGATTAATGCTGTTTCCATCTTGACCATGGCATGCAGAACAAAGCATCGATTTTGACTTGCCTTCTTCAATATTTCCTTCCGCAAGCGTTGGTTGGAGAAAAAATAATCCGTTGACCACAAAACAGATGATCATAAAACCTAATTTTTTTCCTTTCACAATAACTTCCTCTTGTTTATTGTCATTCCACTTATATGACAGAATTCGCTATTATCACCTTTATAAGTTTTTAATTAAAGTATGAATTATAAATTAACAAATTAATCGAGCAGTTTATGGTATTTGAAAACATAGATTTTGAAAAAAGCATTTCTGAACTAAATCAATCCCCAAAGGATGTTGGTTCAGAGGTAGCTTTTGTTGGAAGATCAAACGCTGGTAAGTCGACTGCGATAAACTCGATAACCAATAGGAACAGCCTTGCAAAAACAAGTAAAACTCCAGGCAGAACCCAATTAATTAATTTCTTTAAAGTCAATGAGAATAGTCGATTTGTTGACCTTCCAGGCTATGGCTTTGCTAAAGCCTCAAAAGAAAAACAAAAATCTTGGAATAGACTTGTGACTGATTACATAAAATACAGACAAAGCTTAAAAGGAGTTGTATTAATTATCGATATAAGAAGAGGTTTTGGTGAAATGGATTTAATGTTTTTAGATTTTTACCTACCGTTAAACAAACAACTGCATATTCTATTAACCAAAGCAGATAAATTGAGCAAACAAAAACAATCTTTGATATTAAATGAAGCGATAGGTAATTATGGCTCAATAGCAACCTTACAGCTCTTTTCAGGGACAAAAAAAATAGGTATAAGTGAGGCTCAAGATCAAGTCACCAAGTTTCTAGAAAATACTAAGTAAGCTCTCCTTCTTCTCGCATCTTTTTTCTAATCTTGGTTGCGCTTATTGACTCAATCTCTTCTTCAAATACTTCCTCTTCAAAGGTATATCCGACGCCTCTCCCATAAGAGATATTTACTATATTTGGAACCAGCATAATTTCATAATGCACTCCCCTTTCAAAACCATCTGTGAGAAGCTTTTCTTCAATATTCTTGCAAACGCTTTCCCATTGAAAAGGGTTATCCTCTTGTCCCTCGCCACCTGAAGCGCCTTGAACATCTCTGACTTGAATTACGACTTGTCCTGTTTTGAGAATACACTTCTTGAATAAAGATTGGTGGCCATCGTGCCAAGGTTGCCATCTACCCAGCATCTGAACAGTTGGCTTCTTCCAATCAAACACTTTTTAATATTTCCTCGGCAACATCTTTATGATTATGGTCATTCCATTTCTTGATGTGAAAATCTATTTTTGAAGGAGCTTCAAAAAGCTTATTCGTATCTTCAAATCGACCTTCATCAATTGTGTCCATCCAAATCACTATATCAGGTTCAAAGTTTTCTCTTGTTTCTTTAGTTGGACAGACAAAATCACAAACAACAAATCTCCCCTGTGATTTTTCGAAATCAGCAAATGTTCTCATTCTCATTGACTGCCTAATTCTTCCTTCAATAGAAAAGTCCCAATCATTTGCCATCTCTCTAAGTTTATCTGCGTTATACCATGCAGCATTCAAAAGGGGCACTAATCTTTCTGTAAGATAAGTTTTCCCGCTGCCCGGTAATCCCATAACTAATATTTTCAAACTAAGCTCCTGCTTCTAGGTTGAGAGGAAAATCTAGCTAAAGTAGATAGAAACATCAATAATTAGTTCCATAAATTTAGTGTGCTTGCTCCCAATTATCTCCTACGCCAATATCTACTTTAAGATTTATATCTAATCTCGCTACATTTGACATAATATCTTCAGTTAATTCTGTTGTTTCAGAGACATCATCATTTAAAACCTCTAAAACGAGCTCATCGTGAACTTGCATAATGATTCTTGCTTGCAATGATTTGCCAATAATTTCCTTATGTAATTTAACCATAGCTTTCTTAATAAGATCAGCTGCAGTGCCCTGCATGGGAGCATTGATTGCGCTTCTTTCAGCATACTGCCGCCTTTGATAGTTACTTGAATCAATATCCGGCAAATACAGCCTTCTACCAAATACAGTCTCCACAAAACCTTTTTCTCTCGCTTGTGCCTTTGTTTCTTCCATATATTTCTTTACCCCGGGATAACGGGCGAAATAAAGATCAATATACTCTTGAGCTTCATGCCTAGTAATATTTAATTGTTTCGATAACCCAAAGGCAGACATCCCGTATATTAATCCAAAATTAATGGCTTTGGCTGATCTTCTTTGATCATTACTAACCTCATCTATACTGATAGAGAAAATCTCTGCAGCAGTAGCGCTATGAATATCCAGTTCTTTCTGGAATGAGGCGAGAAGACCTTTATCTTTAGAAATATGAGCCATTATTCTTAATTCAACCTGTGAATAATCTGCTGCAAGAAGCTGGGATCCGGGAGACGCAATGAATGCCTCTCTTATTCTCCGTCCTGCTTTTGTCCTTATTGGAATATTTTGTAAGTTTGGGTCTGAAGATGATAATCGACCAGTTGCTGTTACCGCTTGGTGATAAGAAGTGTGAACTCTTCCTGTCGATTCATTAATCATCTTCGGTAACTTGTCAGTATAAGTCGTTTTGAGTTTAGAAATTGTTCTGAAATCTAAAATATCACTAACAATAGGAAAATCAGCAGCAAGTTCTTGCAGCACACTTTCTGATGTTGATGGCTGTCCCTTGGGTGTTTTTCTCAAAACAGGCAAACCAAGTTTCTCAAAAAGTATTTCTTGTAATTGTTTTGGGGAGCTGAGATTAAATTCCTCTTCAGCAGCAAGGAAAACATTTTTTTCTATCTCTTCTAAAGTTTGGTTAAATTCTATGCTTTGCTTATCCAGTAGTTTAGGGTCTATCAGTACTCCTGTTCTCTCGATGTCGCCCAATACTTCGATCAAAGACTGCTCTATGTTTAAATACAGATCTATTAATTCACTTTGGTCCTTAACTAAGGGGGACAATTTTTCATAGAGCTGAAAGCTTATATCTGCATCCTCTGCGGCGTAATAACTTGCCTCTTCAACTTTAACCTCATTAAAGGGTATTTGTTTAGCGCCTTTCCCAGCAACATCCTCGTAACTGGTTGGACTGATGTTTAAATATCTTTTTGAAACTGCATCTAAATTATGCCGCGTTGCAGTGCTGTTATAGACATAAGAGAGCACCATCGTGTCAAATATTTGGCCTCGCAGACTAATATTGTATGTTGCAAAAATGTGCCGATCATACTTTAAATTATGCCCTATCTTTATAGAGTCATTATCTTCAAGCCATGGTTGCAGCTTACCAAGAACATAATCCCTATCCAATTGTTTTGGAGCGCCTTGGTAATTATGCATTAAGGGAATATAAAAGCCTTGATTAGCTTTTGTAGAGATAGATATTCCAACCAGTTCTGCATCAATATAATTCAAGCTTGTGGTCTCGGTATCTATAGCAACTGCATCTGAACTAAGAATAACTTCAGTCAAATCATCAAGTTGAGATTTTGTGATAATGGTCTCATAGTTAACCTCTCTTTTAGCTGCCTCTTCATTGGAAGTAATTTGAAATTGCTTAATTAAGCCGTGCAGACCCAAATCATGAAATTGTTCATACAGAGAATGATCATTGGCTTCTGAAATCACCAGCTCTGATAAAGATTCTTCTAATTCAACGTGGCAGTCTATAGTGACAAGTTGCTTATATAGATCTAATCGATCCAATGAAGCCCTAAGATTTTCACCAACCTTTCCAGAAATCTGCTCAGCATGATCGATAATGCCTTGCAAATTCCCATACTCCGATAACCACTTTATAGCTGTTTTTGGTCCCACTTTTTCTACCCCAGGAATATTATCAGAAGCATCTCCAGCTAAAGTTATGTAGTCAACAATTAACTCTGGCCCAATACCAAACTTTTCTTTAACTTCTTCTGGTCCCAATCTCGCCTCTTTCATGCTATCAATCATAAAAATATTGTTACTGACTAGTTGCGCCATGTCTTTGTCCCCTGTAGCAATGAAAACACTTATTTGCTTTTTCTCTGCTGCTATCGCTAGAGTTCCTATAATGTCGTCGGCTTCGACTCCTGCTTGGGCTATAAGAGGGAGCCCAAGATCCTTAATCGCCTTATGGAGTGGTTCTATTTGGCTTATTAGATCCTCAGGTGTAGTTTGTCGATTCGCCTTGTACTCAGGAAAAAGTAAATGTCTGAATGTTTTCTCTGGCCGATCAAAAATTACAGCTAAATAGTCAGGTTGTTCTTCTTTGATGAGCTTTTGAAGCATTGTAAGAACCCCGTATATGGCGCCGGTTGGCTGTCCGCTTGGTGACGTTAGATCTGGTAAAGCATGATAGGCTCGATATAGATAGGATGAGCCATCGACCAGTAATAATTTCTCTTCACTCATTTAGCTCAAATTCTAGGTTTGTCATCGACCCCTCATCTCTGACCTCAGTCTCAATCGGCAAATAAAGCTCGCCTGTTTGGCCACAAGCCTGGATAGAGATTATTAGAACAAGCAATAGTATCTGTAAAAAAAAATTCTTCCTTTGCATATTTATCAATCATACAGTCTAATTGGATTGATAGAAAGACATCTTAAAAGGAATAAATGCAACCGTTTAATTGGCAAGATTACAAAGAAATTTTAGGCTCTAGAGGCATTATCGGGCTTGATCTAGAAACCACAGGAATTAATAGAAATATAGAATACGAGCGTCCCACTTCAGCCGCTATTTTGGAAGCAAATAAAGATATAAACAATCCTGAAATCATCATCAATGATAAATGCCGATTGCCTTATCATGTCTTGCCGGATGCAGGTGCTTTAAATATTACTAATATTAACCCCATGCAACTAATGGAGGAGCCATTATCACTCTTTGAATTAACCAACAAGATAGCCTCTTACTTAAAAGAGTATCCCGAGAAAATTATCGCGACATACAATGGAGCCTCTTATGATCTTATAATTCTTAGGCATTCTTTTTTCTCCTCTTTAATTAATCCCTATTTATTATCAAACGCTTCCGATGATCGCATCCATATTGACCTTTATAACGTTGCTCAGGCTATTTATTGTTTTGAATCAGCTTCGATTGCATTTCATAAAGATGTCACGGGTAAACTGATTCTAAAACAAGAATTACTTGCTATCGCTAATGGAATAGATCCAGGAGATGCGCATGCTGCCTTAGATGATGTAAAAGTTCTATTAAAACTGGCAAAACTCTTTGAACAGAACACTCCAAGAATTTTTTTCTCGGCCATTGCATCAGGAAATAAAAAAAGAGCAATAAATCTTATGACAAAACAATTGTTTTTTAATTACGGCGAAGTCAAATATAAAGAAAGGTTAGCAGTCAAAAGAACGCCAACATTTATTTGTGAAGACCCCAGCTACTCAAATAATCTTGTTCACTTCGACCTTACATATGATCCCATTGATTATGTCTTTATGACCGCAGAGGAAATTGCTCCTAAAATTAATAGAAAAGGCTCGCCATTTTTCACCATAAAATCAAATGGAAGCCCTGTTATTTTGCCTGGTGAGTTATGTGAAAAGAATGGTTTGTCTATAGATGAAGCCTCTAGAAGAGCTGAGACCGTTCAAGACAACCAGGGCTTTAAAGAAAACGTTCTTATGGCTTGTGATATTAATAGTCGTAAGCGACCTGAATGGCAAAATCCTGATTTTCCTGAATCTCAAATATACAGTCATTTTATAGATAATAATGATCGGTTACTGAGCGACGCTTTTTTGCAAACAAATAATGTGGGAAAAAGGTTGGAGATCATGCAACAAATCAATGATCCAAGATTAATTGATTTTGCAAAGAGAATTATTGCGTCTGAGCACCCTAATTGTGAACCAAAAATTATAATGAACTTTCAAGAATTTGAAGCAGAAAGACTTTTAACTGAAGATGAGGTACCTTGGAGGACATTATCAGACGCGTGGAGATCTTTGGAGGGATTAGAATCCAAGGAAAAGAAAGTCAAACTTAACCCTGATATTCTCTCCGCCACAAAGAATTATTATAATTTAGTAGAAGAAGAGATAAGGAAGTAAGCATGGATTTTAATCACACTCAAAAAGTTCTTGATCTAATGGATAGGCTAAATACTTTCATGGATGAGCATATCTATCCAAATGAAGAAGCCTACAGGGAGTATTTTAAAACTACCGATAATCAATGGAAGTCACCGCCTTTGATGGATGAACTCAAAGAAAAGGCAAAAAATGCTGGGTTATGGAACTTATTTCTCCCAGAGTCAGAGCACGGTGCTGGGCTAACAAACTTAGAATATGCGCCGCTAGCAGAGATAATGGGTCGAGTCTTTTTTGCTTCAGAAGTCTTTAACTGTAATGCCCCTGATACAGGCAATATGGAAGTTATTGATCGCTATGGGTCAGAGGCTCAAAAGGAACAATGGCTCAAACCACTTCTCAGTGGTGAAATTCGTTCGTGCTTTTCAATGACTGAGCCCAGAGTAGCTTCTTCAGACGCTACTAATATTGAATCTCCTATTGTTTTAGATGGTGACGAGTACGTTATTAATGGCAGGAAATGGTGGAGTTCTGGCGCTATGAATGAGGCGTGCAAGATTATTATCTTTATGGGGAAAACAGACCCAGAAAACCCTAACCGACACAAGCAGCAATCAATGATTCTTGTTCCTATGGATACAAAAGGCATCGAAATAATAAGACCATTGTCGGTCTTTGGATATATTGATCAGCCATTTGGCCATGCTGAAATAAACTTCGATAATGTAAGAGTGCCAAAGGAGAACATTATATTGGGTGAAGGCAGAGGATTCGAAATAGCGCAAGGTCGGCTTGGGCCAGGCAGAATTCATCATTGCATGAGGTTAATTGGGATGGCAAAACGTGCGTTAGAGATGATGTGTGAGAGAGCAGAAAATCGAATAGCATTTGGGAGACCATTAAGCAAACAGGGTTCTGTTAGAGAAAGCATAGCCCTTTCAGCAAGTGAAATAGAACAGGCGAGATTATTAACTCTTATGACTGCTGATAAAATGGATAGGTACGGCAATAAGGAAGCGAGTGACTTAATCAGCATGATCAAAGTGGTTGGCCCTAGGATGGCTTGCGAAGTCATAGATCGAGCTATTCAAATACATGGTGCTGGAGGTGTTTCTGGAGATTATTTCCTTGCTGAAGCTTACGCTGGAGCAAGAACTCTTAGATT
>CAZLQT010000042.1:0-11292 GCA_964561815.1 uncultured Woeseia sp. | reverse complement strand
ATAACATCAGGAAGGTTTCTGATGAAAAATACACCATCGAGCTAGCTGTTGCTGGATTTGATGAAGAGGATATTGACGTTGAAGTGGAAGGAGAAAGCCTTACGATTTCAGGAAATCGACCTGAAGATGCCTCTGAAGGCCTGGTTCATCAAGGATTAGCAGCTAGAAGCTTTATAAGGAAATTTGTCTTATCCGATGACATGGAAATCAAAGGAGCTGCTTTGTCGAATGGGATGCTCTATATAGGAATGGAGCGATTTATCCCAGAACATCGCAGACCTAAAAAGATATCTCTAACTTCGAAAAAGAAGCTATTGGGATAAAAAATGGAAAGGGGGCGAAAGCCCCCTTTCTTAAAAAAATTCTAGAATAAGTCTCTGATGGGTGGAGACAGATAAGCCAAAGAAATTTTAAGACCCGCCATTAATGATGCAACTTGCACCATGACAATTGATAAGGGTGACATAATTGTCAGCTCTGGCATTAACGAGGCGAGAATATAAAAAAGAGTGATGAGAATTATCCAAATCTCCCTTGAATGCCTCACAAAGAAGAACATCATAAAATCAGCACTAAAGGCTAGTACAGCGATAAGAAGCTGGGCATTATACAATCCGCTAAATCCATCGACAGCTAGTTGGCCATAATACCCATTAACAGACTCAGGAAACGAATAAGCAAAATCTAGTATGACTGCGACTATCACCATCAGGATAGGGGTCACAATTAAAAATCTAAAATAACTTATATAGTTCATCTATCGTTTATTATAAAACTTCATTAGCTATGACTTCTATTGACTTCTCGTTGACATTACCTAAAACCAAGGTGCCAATTCTTCCGCTTTTGTCTAATTCCTTCCAAGCTTGAAGTCTTTCTTTTATTTTCTCAGGTGGGCCTACCAAAGCACACTCATCAACCAATGAATCTGGAACAGCCATAGCCGCTTCTTCTTTCTTTCCGGCTAAGTACAAATCTTGAATTGTTTCAGCTGCCTCTTCGTATCCGAGACGCTTGGCATAATCATTGTAAAAGTTTTTCGATTTTGCCCCCATTCCGCCAATATAGAGAGCAAACATTGGTTTCATTGCCATGGTACAGAAATCAGCGTCTCCCATAGCCACAGGAACAAAAGGAGCCACATCAAAGTTATCATAACTTTTTTCGCCATCTGCCTTAGCAAAACCTTCTTCAACATGTTCGCCAATAAGTTCGAACTTTTCTGGATTCATCCATATTGGAAAAACTCCATCTGATACTTCGCCTGCACACCTTAATCCGGCAGGGGTAATTGATGCGGTGTAAATTTTAACTTCACTAGTGCTGTGTAAAATGCTTTTTAGAGGTTTTCCTAAGCCCGATGAACCCTCACCTTTAAAGGGAAATTGGTATAGCTCTCCTTCGTGCTCAAGAGGTCCCTCTCTAGCGATAACTTGTTTAATAACTGAAATATATTCCTTTGTTCTTGTTAAAGGTTTGCCATAAGCTTGGCCGTACCAACCTTCAACTACTTGAGGTCCAGAAGGCCCTATACCCAATAGAAACCTATTACCTGATAAAGCATTCAAAGACATGGCCGTCATAGCGACCATGGTGGGTGTTCTTGCTTGCATTTGCATAATAGCTGTACCTGCTTTTATTTTGGAAGTTGAAGCCAAAACATAAGCGGCAACTGAAACTGCGTCTGAACCGTAGGATTCAGCAGCCCACACTGAGTCAAAACCGGCCTTCTCTGCAGCTAAAATATCGTCCATTGGTATTGTTAACTTTGATGGAGAGTAACCTAATCCCATTCCTAGTTTCATAGTGCATCCATGACTTAAATTGATTGATAGACCATTATAAGATGAAGTATTTTTATTTCAAAACAAGAACTGAATTAAATAAATATTAAATTATTTCTTTTCTTTTCTATGATTGGCAAATCCACAGCGATACAATAGAAGACTTAAGTTCAAAAGCGAGTATCAATAAGCGTTGAGATGAGCAAAGTAGACAAAAAATGGCAGAAAAAAGCAGAAGAAGAGTTAAGAGGTGAGAACATTGATTCTCTTAACTGGGATACCCTTGAAGGCATCCAAGTTAAGCCTTTATACACATCACAAGATCTTCTTGAGCTAGAACACCTAGATAATTTACCAGGGTTCTTACCGTTTCTCAGAGGTCCAAAGGCCACAATGTACTCCAAGAGACCTTGGACAATTAGACAGTATTCAGGTTTCTCGACTGCCGAAGAATCAAACAAATTCTACCGAGATAACTTAGCAGCAGGACAGACTGGGTTATCTGTTGCTTTTGATTTAGCGACTCACAGGGGTTACGACTCCGATCACCCTAGAGTTCCAGGTGATGTTGGAAAAGCTGGGGTTGCCATTGACAGTATTGAGGATATGAAGATCTTGTTTGATCAAATTCCTTTAGACCAAATGTCGGTTTCAATGACAATGAACGGTGCTGTTATACCAATAATGGCTATGTTTATCGTGGCTGCAGAAGAGCAAGGAGTGGATAAAAATGATTTAAAAGGTACTTTACAAAATGACATTCTGAAGGAGTTCATGGTCAGAAACACCTACATCTATCCTCCAGACCATTCAATGAGAATTGTTGCTGACATTATTGCGTACTGCTCAACTCATCTGCCTCAATTTAATTCAGTTTCGATCTCTGGGTATCACATGCTTGAAGCTGGAGCAACCTGTACTCAGGAACTAGCTTACACCATAGCTGATGGCCTTGAATATGTGAGAGCAGCCAAAAATCAAGGTCTCGATGTCGACTCATTTGCACCTCGATTATCATTCTTCTTCGGCATTGGCATGAATTTCTTCATGGAAATTGCGAAATTAAGAGCTGCCAGATTCCTTTGGTCCGAATTAATTGAACAAGAATTTAAACCAAAAGATCCAAGATCCCAAATGCTTAGGACTCACTGTCAAACATCGGGAGTAAGCCTAACCAGTCAAGACCCGTACAATAATATCGTTAGAACGACTATCGAAGCGATGGCTGCTGTGCTTGGTGGGACCCAGTCTTTGCACACAAATTCATTCGATGAAGCACTAGCCTTACCGACGCCCTTCTCTGCTGAAATTGCACGAAGTACTCAATTGGTGTTGAGGGAAGAAAGCGGGTTAACCAAGGTCGTGGATCCATTGGCTGGCTCTTATTATATTGAGTCACTCACTGGCTCGATCATCAATGAAGCGAGAAAACTCATTGAAGAAGTTGAAGAACTAGGAGGTATGACCAAAGCGGTACAAGCTGGTGTTCCAAAACTTAGAATTGAAGAATCAGCTGCTATAAGACAGGCAAGGATTGAGAAAAAAGAGGAAATTGTTGTGGGTGTGAATGATTACTTCTCATCAAAGGAACAAGATGTTGAGATCCTATCAATTGACAATGAGGATGTTAGAAATCAACAAATTACCAAGCTCCAATCAATTAAGGAATCAAGAGATGAGGCGGGTTGTCAAAAAACTCTAGAAAACATTGAATCAGTAGCAAAAAATGGTGGTAATCTTCTTGAAGCAGCTATAGACGCAGCTAAAGCTAGAGCCACAGTGGGTGAAATCTCAGAGGCAATGGAGAATGTTTTCGGCAGGCATCAAGCTGTTTCCCAATCCATTAGTGGGGTGTATCGAAAAGAATATGAAGGTGAAGATGAATTTATGGATGTCGAGAAAAGAATAGAAGAGTTTTTAGAGACTAATGGACGAAGACCAAGGATTCTTGTTGCCAAACTTGGGCAAGACGGTCATGACCGCGGAGCCAAAGTTATTGCTACCGCCTTTGCCGATTTGGGTTTTGATGTCGATATTGGACCTTTGTTTCAAACCCCTGAAGAAGCAGCCAAACAAGCAATAGAGAATGATGTCCATATCCTCGGTGTCTCAACACAGGCTGCCGCACATAAAACCTTAGTGCCAATGCTTATAGACTGCCTAAAACAGGAAAATGCTGAAAATATTTTAGTCGTTTGTGGAGGTATCATTCCAGACAATGACATACCTGAATTGGAATCTTTGGGTGTGGGTGCCGTTTTTGGCCCAGGCACAAATATCTCAAAAGCAGCGCTAAAGGTTCTGAATCTCATTCAATAAAGCAATGAAAAAAAATCTAGAAGAGTTAGAAAAGAGACAACAAGCCGCAAAATTGGGTGGCGGTGAAAGTCGAATAGAAAAGCAACACGCTAAGGGCAAACTGACAGCTAGGGAGCGAATTGAAATTTTAATTGATGAAGGAACCTTTGAAGAATTAGATATGTTTGTAGAGCATCGTGCGGTGGATTTTGGGATGGAGAAACAAAAAATCCCTGGCGATGGTGTGGTTACAGGCTATGGAAAAATTAACGGCCGATTGGTTTACGTGTTCAGTCAAGATTTTACTGTCTTTGGTGGATCATTATCAGAGGCTCACGCTGAAAAGATATGCAAAGTTATGGACTTAGCCGTTCAGAATGGGGCACCTCTCATTGGACTCAATGACTCTGGAGGGGCAAGAATACAAGAAGGCGTGGTTTCTCTAGGAGGTTATGCCGAGGTCTTTAAACGAAACGTTTTAGCCTCTGGGGTTGTTCCGCAACTATCATTGGTCATGGGTCCTTGTGCCGGCGGTGCGGTCTACTCTCCTGCAATGACAGATTTTATCTTTATGGTTGAGGATAGCTCATATATGTTTGTCACTGGACCTGATGTGGTCAAAACAGTAACCCATGAGGAAGTTTCAGCTGAAGAATTGGGTGGCGCTTCGACGCACAGTAAAAAATCTGGAGTCGCAGATCTGACCTTTGGAAACGACACTGAAGCATTATTGATGACTCGTGAATTTATGAGTTACCTTCCTCAAAGCAACAGGGAAAGACCTCCTCTAATAGCATCTCAAGACCCAGTGGATCGCCAAGAAAAATCTTTGGACACCTTGGTTCCTCAAGACCCAGCAAAACCTTATGATATCAAGGAAGTAATCCATAAGGTTGCTGATGAAGGAGAGTTCTTTGAAATCCAACCCAATTATGCACAAAACATTGTTATTGGCTTTATTCGATTAGATGGATCGACTATTGGTGTAGTTGGCAATCAACCTATGGTTTTAGCCGGCTGTTTAGATATTGATTCATCAATTAAAGGGGCACGATTTGTGCGTTTTTGTGATGCGTTTAACATTCCCCTGCTCACCCTTGTTGATGTCCCAGGATTTATGCCAGGAACTTCACAAGAATACGGTGGAATTATTAAACACGGCGCTAAACTCTTATTTGCTTATGCTGAAGCAACTGTGCCCAAGGTAACTTTGATCACCAGAAAAGCCTATGGTGGAGCCTATGATGTCATGAGTTCAAAACACATTAGGGGTGATGTTAATTTTGCCTGGCCTTCAGCTGAGATTGCAGTCATGGGTCCGAAAGGTGCTGTTGAAATTATCTTTAGAGCCGACATTGGCGATGAAGAAAAAATTGAAAAACGAACTGAAGAATATAGGGATAAATTTGCTAATCCCTTCATAGCTGCCAGTCGTGGGTTCATTGACGATATTGTTTTACCTCATCAATCAAGAGAAAAGTTGTGTCGATCATTCGAAATGCTTAAAGACAAAGAACAAGATAATCCTTGGCGTAAGCACGACAATATTCCGCTCTAATTCATGTTTAAAAAAATCCTCATTGCCAATCGTGGAGAAATTGCTTGTCGAGTGATTAGGACTTGCAAAGAAATGGGAATAAAATCGGTTGCTGTTTATTCTGATGCCGATGAGAGTTCTATGCACGTAGACCTAGCTGATGAATCTATATGCATTGGTGGATCGACATCTTCAGAGAGTTATCTGGTTATTGACAAAATTATTCAGGCTTGCATCGAATCCAAAGCTGAAGCCGTTCACCCAGGCTATGGGTTCTTATCTGAGAATGAAGAGTTTGCTAAGGCTCTTGAAAAAGAAAAAATTGTTTTTATCGGCCCTGGGAAAAAGGCGATTGTGAGCATGGGTGACAAAATTGAGTCTAAAAAGATAGCAGAAAAGGCCGGGGTAAACGTTATCCCTGGTTTCACAGAAGCTATAGCGGATGTTGATCAAGCTGTTCAGGTAGCGAATGATATTGGTTATCCAGTGATGCTGAAAGCGAGTGCCGGAGGCGGCGGGAAAGGTATGCGTGTAGTTTATTCTGATAGTGAATGCAGGGACGGTTTTGAGCGGGCAAAAAATGAAAGCCAAGCCAGCTTTGGAGACGATCGAATTTTTGCCGAAAAGTTTATAACCGAACCTCATCATGTGGAGATACAGATCTTAGCTGATGAGTCTGGAAATACTGTTTATCTTGGGGAAAGAGAGTGCTCAATCCAGAGACGACATCAAAAGGTTGTGGAAGAGTCACCGTCGCCTTTCATTAGCGATGAAACCAGAAAAAAAATGGGCAAGCAGGCGGTTGCACTAGCCAAAGCAGTTAATTATAAGTCTGCAGGTACGGTGGAGTTTATTGTCGATAAAGATCAGCATTTCTACTTTCTTGAAATGAACACTCGTCTTCAGGTTGAGCATCCTGTCACGGAATTAGTTACTGGGATTGATCTGGTTGAAAAAATGATTAGAATCGCTGCTGGTGAAGAGCTGGATCTAAAACAAAATAAAATCATCTCTAAAGGTTGGGCCATAGAATCAAGGATATATGCCGAGGATCCCTACAGAGACTTTATGCCTTCAATTGGTCGGCTGACAAAATACTTAACACCAGAATCTTCAAAGGAAGTTCGGATTGATACTGGAATTAGAGAAGGCAGTGAAGTTTCAATGTTTTATGATCCCATGATTGCAAAGCTCATTACCTATGGAAAAAATCGTAATGAAGCCATTGAAAAGATGTTGGGTGCCATCGATCAGTATGTGATCACGGGAGTCTCTCACAATCTCAATTTTTTAAGCTCAATCATGCAAAATGAGACCTTCCAATCTGGTTATACAACCACGAACTTCATAGAAGAACAATATCAAGATGGGTTCAAAGGCGAACAACCAACCTCTGAGGAGAAAGAATTAGTAGCATCTCTTCTTGCTTCCTATCATGCATCTCGGCTGAAACGCATGATCTCCTATCAAGATCTTCCCAATCACTGGACAGTTTCTATTGATGGAGAACAAATAGAGGTGCTGATTAAAGAAGAAAAATCATTATCAACAGCTGTTATTGGATCGAGTGAGTTTAATGTGAACTTCCATAGTCTCTCTAATGACCCTAGAGTGAGATGTGAAATTAACGATGACGAATTTCATGTGCAGATTATGCCTAGCTCACCTGGTTACCAATTGATTTATAGAGGCAAAATATTCAACTCACTCGTCACAAGACAAAGAACAGCAAAGCTAAACGAATTAATGCCAGAAAAAGTGCCCATCGACCTATCGCAGTTCCTGATATCACCAATGCCTGGGCTTTTAATGAAGGTTTGCGTTGAAGAGGGTCAAGCTATAAAAGCGGGGGAAGAATTAGCTATCGTTGAAGCCATGAAAATGGAAAATAGCCTTCGAGCAACTAAAGACGTCAAAATTAAATCGATATTAGCTTCAGAAGGCGATAATCTAGCAGTGGACCAGAAAATTCTGGAGTTTGAGGATTAATTTGAACACATCAGATATTGAAAAATTAAGTAAATTGATTTTTTCAGGTGATCGAAAAGCCATTGCGAATGCTATTACTCTTGTGGAATCGACGAAGCATGAGGATCAAGATTCTGCTAGTCATCTATTAACCCTTATAGAATCTCAACAAAATCAGAGCATAAGAATTGGTATTTCGGGTCCGCCTGGCGTTGGAAAATCAACCTTCATTGAAGCCATTGGTCATTCAGTGTTAGAAAGCGATGAACGTCTAGCTATCCTTGCGATCGACCCAAGTTCAACTATCAGTGGCGGATCAATTCTTGGGGATAAAACAAGGATGGAATCTTTATCGCGTAATGAGAACACTTTTATTAGGCCGTCTCCTTCAGGTGGGAATCTTGGTGGTGTGCATCGATCCACTAGAGAATCTGTGAGTATTCTCGAAGCAGCAGGATATTCTGTTATCTTGATAGAAACTGTCGGTGTCGGACAAGCTGAAACTGAAGTCTTTGAGATGACTGATATCTTCCTCGTCCTCCTAAGTCCAGGTGGTGGCGATGAACTTCAAGGTATTAAACGTGGAATTATTGAATTGGCTGATATCCTGGTTGTAAATAAGGCTGATGGTAACTTGGAAGCCACATCGAGAAGCACGGTATTGGACTACAAAAATGCACTTAAGCTTCTCAAGCCAAGAATTCAAGGCTGGAATGTTCCTGTTCTTCCTTGCTCTGCATTAGAAAAAAATGGTGTTGACCAAATTTGGAATGAGGTAATCAACTTAAAAGATCACTTGTTAAAAACAGGGCAGCTTGAAAAGAATCGATTGGAACAACATAAGATCGGCTTAAAAAATAAGAAGAAAAACTCTATACTCTCTGCCATTGAAGCCGACGATGAATTACTAGATCGTTTGAGTGAAACAAACACAACAGATTTAGATTGGGTAAAAAAAATGAGTTTCTTTTCTCTGGTAATAAAAAAGATCAAAGATAAAATAAAATAATTGAAGTAGAAAATAATGATAGGACGATTAAACCATGTAGCAATTGCTGTCCCGAATCTTGAGGAAGCAAGCAAGATCTATAAAGACACTCTTGGTGCAATAGTGTCTGACCCTGTGCCTTTGCCAGATCATGGAGTAACGACTGTTTTCGTGGATCTCCCTAACACCAAAATAGAACTCATAGAACCTTTGGGTGAACAATCGCCGATTGCTGCATTTATAGAAAAACATCCCAAAGGGGGTATGCATCATTTGTGTTACGAGGTTGATGATATCTATGATGCAAGAGACAGAATGGTTGAGTTAGGTGCTACTATTGTAGGGACTGGTGAGCCGTCTATCGGTGCTCATGATAAACCCGTAATTTTCATGCACCCCAAAGACTTTACTGGAACTTTGATTGAGCTTGAGCAAAAAGACTAATTCTAGAAACGATATCTAAGTTTGGCTGAGAAGACATTACCTTCTGGTTCCTGCCAAGTGGTTCTATATATTTTAGAAGTATCCGCTTCATCGTCAAAAAAGTAGCCGCCACCGCGTGTGTAGACCAAATAGAAATTGGACAGAGCGTCAATTTCATATCGGTAACGCATTTGGAAAGCTAGCTTGCCTAAGTTAATGCTATTTACGGCCTCCTCTTCACTCACTAAGAACCCGTTGCTATCAGCAAACCAACCTTTACCTTGCTGATTCCTAAAGGCAGTGGCTTCCAGTTTTATTTGTATTTCTTGATTAGGGGTCGGATACCATCGGGTACCTAAATTGACACTGGTTCGCCGTTGTTTAAAGGTCCCGTAATGATTATCAGATAATCGATTTAACCAGTTGGTTCTTGAGTGATGATTGAAAAACATCCAAAATCTGAGGTTATCTTGAGGGTTAAGAGTTAGACCAACATTAATCTTTTTGTGACGATCTTTAAAAGCAAAGTAGTCATCCATTTCTGATTGGAATCCAAATCTATAGCCCCATTTTCCATTGCTGTATGTGGGGCTGTTGTATCCAAACTCAAAATTTGAGCCCGAACCAATTCTGATAAAAGGTGCGACAATGCTGCCCCTAGGAATCTGATCATCTCTCCCTTCCCCTCTTGCAAAGATATTAAGATTAATGGATGAAGTGCTCTTGAAGCCTTGCCTAAAAAAGAGGGTATAAAATTCGTTCAAATTATCGTTATCAGAATTATTCTCGTCCCAATAATCGAGATTGTAGGTTCGAAAATTTACATTAGAGTCTTCTGGAAAGTCAGTTCTTAAATAATTGAAAGAAGCACCCCAGGAGGCAAGATCGTTCCTCCACATATACCCCATGTCATTGATGTTAATGTCCTTATCAAAATAATAATACTCAGCGCCAAATCTGAGTTCCTTAGATGGTCTGTAAGAGGCCATGGTTCTTGAGCCAAACCCGCTGTCTTCGCCACTGACATTAGACACCATAGATAGGTGCTCAACTTTTATCCCACTTTTTGGAACGTACTGATAATCAACTGCGCTGACTGTAGCTGATCTGTCTAAAACATCGTTTTGATTATACGTAGCCATATAGCCAAGCTTTTGATCATCGCCAATTTTTCTAAGTGCCCTAAAAGCAAAAAAGTCTTCACCTTTACTAAAGTCCTCATCTTTCTCAAAAGCTGCAAAAACTCCTATGTCTGTGGTCTCACCGAGTTGGGTGTATTTAATTGCAG
This sequence comes from uncultured Woeseia sp., assembly GCA_964561815.1. GTDB lineage: Bacteria > Pseudomonadota > Gammaproteobacteria > Steroidobacterales > UBA11654 > CACPJA01. The sequence continues at coordinate 1,006 of CAZLQT010000042.1, read as the reverse complement.
TATCGATATCATTGACACTCTTGCGACTAGCTTCACACTGCGACTCAAGTTCATCGCTGCCTCCCTCGAGAGCTGAGTACTGAGAACAGTCATAATTTGGAGTATCACCAATGCGTCTCGTGTGAAAGATAGAATAAAGCTCAAAACCTGGATACCAATCCTCGCTAACATCGAATAAAGATTGGCTTTGAGTAAAGAAAGGTCGCTTATCTGAATAAAATGTTTCCCTTGGAGAAAAATTGATCACCACATTATCGCTCTCAACTTGCCCAAAATCTGGGTTAATCGTCGCGCTTAATTCTCCGCCTCGACCATTATTGTAGAAAACTTCAGCGCCCACATCATAACTGGAGTCATCTTCAATAAAATCATTATTTGCAACCATATACGGTAAAAAATCTATACGAGTTGGATTGGACTTAAAGACTTCTATCTTGGGTAATCGTGAGAGAAACTTTTGTCTACTAGTGCTTGCTTTTGCAGACCCAAACCATTTATTTATATATCGTGCTTGCCTTCCTAGATTTAATCCGATGGTTCTCTTTTCTCCTTTCTGCTCATTCATTGGAACCATGGTCCAAGGAACAAAAAACTCAGAATACCAGTTCTCTTCAGACTCTGAAGTCTTGGCAAACCATTCACCGTTCCAATCACCGTCCAAGCTATTTTCATTGGTGATAGTAAAATCTATTAAGGCATCACTTAGCGAAACTCCCAGTAGATAGCCTGTGTTAGCTTTGTTATCAAAGTCTATGACAATTGTATTTCTATCAAAATCACCCATTAGATCATCTCTTCTGTGGGTTCTTCTATCTCTATTGCCCATGTCTTGAGCATTGATAAAACCTATATACAGACCTTCCTCGTTGGAATAAACAAGTGCCTTAGTTTTCAATGGTGCGGCCTCTAAACTGAACGGCATAACAACAAAAAATTCTTCTATTGTTTGAGCCTCCTGCCATTCAGGCTCATCCAATACACCATCGATTGTTATTTCAGCCATAAC
>CAZLQT010000041.1:0-11517 GCA_964561815.1 uncultured Woeseia sp. | reverse complement strand
CCAAGCATCTGCATTTGATTAGCGACAACTTCAGTAGTCCATCGCTCATTGCCTTCTTTGTCTTCCCATTTTCTGGTTTGAAGTTTGCCTTCCACATAGACTTGTGATCCCTTTTTTAAGTATTGTGCAGCTATCTCTGCTAATCGATTAAAAAAGACGACCCTGTGCCATTCTGTCTTTTCTTTTTTCTCCCCAGAGTCTCTATCGTTCCATGATTCTGAAGTAGCTACGCTGATGTTTGTAACCGCATTTCCACTTGGCATAGCTCTGCTGTCAGGGTCTGCTCCGAGATTGCCAACTATGATAACTTTATTGATGCCTCTTGCCATAATCTTCCTTTATTCCTCAAATAAATGTGAATTTATATTGAAATCAATTGTATCAAAAAGCATTGGTTTTAGCTCTTAATCAAAAAAAGATTTACAATGGAATGTTTGTAAAATTTTTTTAGTATGGATGAAATAAAAATAAAGGGCGCTAGGACGCATAATTTAAAGAATCTCGATCTTGAGCTTCCAAGAAATCAATTAATAGTATTGACCGGTCTTTCAGGTTCAGGAAAATCTTCTTTAGCCTTTGACACCATATATGCTGAGGGGCAAAGGCGTTATGTGGAATCATTATCCGCCTATGCAAGACAATTTCTATCGATGATGGAAAAACCTGATGTGGATCTTATTGAGGGCCTGTCTCCCGCCATATCTATTGAACAAAAAACTACATCTCATAATCCAAGATCTACTGTTGGCACTGTAACTGAGATTTATGATTATCTTAGATTACTTTTTGCAAGAGTTGGCATCCCAAAATGCCCTGAGCACAAAAGAAATTTAGGTATTCAAAACATCAGTGAAATGGTCGATCAAGTTATGTCGATCAAAGAAGGGGAAAAATTACTACTCCTCTCACCTTTGGTTAATGAACGAAAAGGTGAGCATGTTGAATTAATTAAAAATACCAGATCTAGAGGGTTTGTTCGTCTTCGAATTAACGGCGATGTTTATGATATTGATAACATTCCAAAAATAGATGCCAAGAAAAACAATACCATTGAAGTCGTTGTTGATAGGTTCACAATTAAACCAAAAGTAAAATCAAGGCTCTCTGAATCATTTGAAACAGCGCTTAGTTTATCTAACGGAATAGCTAAAGTTATATCGGCGTCAGGCAGTGAAGTGAATTACTTATTTTCAGACCGATATGCCTGCCCTGAGTGTGGTTTTTCAATTGCTGAACTTGAACCAAGAACCTTTTCATTTAACAATCCTGCCGGAGCTTGTTCCAAATGTGATGGCCTGGGTGTAGAGCATTATTTCAGCCCTGAATTGGTAATCAAGAATAAAAAATTAAGCATTTCAGAAGGAGCTATAAGAGGATGGGATAAAAGAAATTTTTATTACTTTCATCTCATTAGAAGTTTATCAAAACACTTTAATTTCGATATAGAAGCACCTTACACCTCGTATAGTCAAAAAATAAAAGATGTTCTATTAAATGGAAGTGGAGACGAAAAGATTCAATTTTATTACCCAGGCAGAGGAGGTAAACGTATTTCAAGAAAGCATCCCTTTGAAGGCGTCATTCCCAATCTAAAAAGACGATACAAAGAAACCGAGTCACAAAGAGTTAAAGATGCTTTATCAAAATTTATGAGCACCAAGCCCTGCAGCTTATGTGAAGGGTCTAGGTTAAATGAAACAGCAAGAAATGTATTGGTCAAAAACTACAACATTTCCAATTTGACTCATATGAACATTGACGAGATTTTGATTTTTTTCAAGACATTAAACTTAAAAGGAAGTCGGGGAGAAATTGCAAAAACTGTGATCAAAGAAATTGTTGACCGTCTAGAGTTTCTATCAAATGTGGGTTTAAATTATCTAAATCTTGAAAGAAGCGCTGAAACACTCTCAGGGGGAGAATCTCAGCGAATAAGGCTTGCAAGTCAGATTGGATCGGGTCTTGTAGGGGTTATGTATATTTTAGATGAGCCCACTATTGGTCTTCATCAAAGAGATAACAAGAGACTGATTAAAACACTCACAAAATTGAGAGACCTCGGTAATAGTGTCATTGTGGTTGAACATGACGAAGAGTTGATTAGGTCAGCAAATCATATTGTAGACCTAGGACCGGGAGCCGGTAATGAAGGTGGAGAGATTGTCTGCCAAGGTAGCTTAGATGAAATTCTAAAAGAGAATGATTCATTAACTTCTCAATATTTAAATGGCACTAAAAACATACCAGTTCCCAACAAAAGAATAGGTGTGGATAAATCAAAATTAATACGAATAAATAACGCCCATTTGAATAATTTAAAATCACTAAACGTTGAAATCCCCCTAAATCTTTTAACTTGCATCACTGGAGTATCAGGTTCAGGTAAATCCACATTAATTAATAGCACCCTTAAACCCCTACTAAGGGCAAAACTGGAAAACAAGATATCTGACCAATTAGAAAAAACCTCAATAAATGGCTATGAAGATATAAAACGTATTATCAATATTAGTCAAAGCCCAATTGGAAGAACCCCTCGCTCTAATCCTGCTACATACACAGGTTTATTTACCCCAATAAGAGAACTGTTCTCGGGAACACAAGAGTCGAGATCAAGAGGCTATAAGCCAGGGAGATTTAGCTTTAACGTTAAAGGAGGACGATGTGAGACCTGTCAAGGAGGTGGCTTAATAAAGGTAGAGATGAATTTTCTTGCGGATATTTATGTTGTTTGTGATGTGTGTAATGGAAAACGATTTAACAGAGAAACATTAGAAATTTTCTATAAGGAGAAGAATATATATGAAGTCCTAGAAATGTCTGTAGATGAAGCACACACATTCTTTAAGAATATACCTGTTATAAAAAATAAATTAGCAACATTAATTGATGTAGGTCTTGGATATATAAAATTAGGCCAAAATGCGGTAACTCTCTCTGGTGGTGAAGCACAAAGAATTAAATTATCAAAAGAGCTTTCTAAAAGAACAAACCAAAATACCCTATATCTGCTCGATGAACCTACTACTGGGCTCCATTTTCACGATGTAAATCAATTAATTAAGGTCTTGCTTAGACTTAGAGATGAAGGTAATACCATAATAATCATTGAACACAATTTAGATGTCATAAAAACTGCAGATTGGATTATCGATTTAGGGCCTGAAGGCGGAGATAAGGGCGGTGAAATAATTGCTCAAGGATCCCCTGAAGAGGTTGCTAAATCTAAATCTTCTTTTACAGGAAAATATTTGAGCAAAACCTTAGTCTAGTTTGCCTATCCCCAACGTACCCCTAATCTCAGACATAAAAGGAACAGATAATTCCCTCGCCCTTTTAGCACCTAATAGAAGTTCTTGGTTTAAGTTTGCAGGATCTTGAACAAGCTTGTCATACTCTTTTCTTGGTTCTGATAAATGACTATCTAGCAATTGGAATAATTCTTCCTTAGCATCTCCCCAACTTATTCCTTCTTCTAGCTTTTCCTTAAAATTTTCTGATTCATCATCACTAGCAAAAGCTTTAAAGATCTCAAACAGATTGCAATCTATCGGTTTTGGAACCCCAGGCTCTAAGGAGTCGGTCTTAATTTTCATAACATAGCGTCTTAGATCATCTGATGAAGAAAAAAGTGGTATGAAATTATTGTAGCTTTTACTCATCTTTCTGCCGTCCAAGCCAGGAAGAACTGACGCATTTTTCTCTAAAATAGCTTCAGGTATTACAAAGACATCGCCATGCTTATGATTAAATCTCTGTGCTATATCTCTAGTCATTTCAAGATGCTGGACCTGATCTTGTCCAACCGGTACGTGAGATGCTTTAAACATTAGTATGTCTGCTGCCATCAAAATGGGGTAGGAATATAGACCCATGGTAATTCCTCTGTCAGTGTCTGAGTTGCCCTCATTATCACTAACTGCAGATTTATAAGCATGCGCTCTATTCATCAATCCTTTGGCTGTGAATGTACTTAGAATCCAATTTAATTCAAGGATCTCAGGTATATCCGATTGCCTATAAAAGATTGTTTTTTTGGTATCGAGCCCTAGTGCAATCCATGTTGCTGCGACCTCAAGACAAGATTGCTTTATTTCTTCTGGATTTTTATTTTTGATTAAAGAATGATAATCCGCTAAAAAAAGAAAAGAATCATGATCATCTTTTTTGCTTGATCTGATAGCTTGCTTTATTGCTCCAGCGTAGTTACCAAGATGAGGAGTCCCCGTTGTAGTAATACCAGTTAATATCGTCTTCTTATCCAAAATATGAGCTACTCAGAAAGCTCACCTTGATCTGTTTGAATTTGATAATCAACAAGCTGAACTACCGCCATTGGAGCTGTGTCTCCATTTCTAATGCCTTTTTTTAGTATTCTCAGATAACCACCAGGTCTATCTTTAAGCCTTGGACCTATATCAGTAAATAATTTCCCAACTGCTTGTTTATTCCTAAGAAGATCAAAAGCTCTTCGTCTTCTTGAAACCCCATCCTCTTTAGCTAGAGTGATCAATGGCTCAAGGGTTTTCCTAAGCTCCTTTGCCTTTGGCAATGTTGTAGAGATTGATTCATGCTCAATTAGAGACGCGGCCATATTGCGGTACATAGACTTCCTATGACTGCTAGTTCGTCCTAAACGTCGTCCTGTTTTCCTGTGTCGCATCCTTCAATCCTAAATTAACAATATAAACCTTATTGACTTGCCTCATCAACTGCTATTTCCTTTGGAGGCCAGTTATCTAGCTCCATCCCAAGTGATAAACCGTGACTAGATAAAATTTCTTTGATCTCATTTAAGGATTTCTTCCCAAGATTAGGTGTTCTCAAGAGCTCATTTTCAGTTTTTTGCACTAAATCGCCTATATAGTTCGCATTCTCAGCTTTCAGACAGTTTGCAGAACGGACAGTAAGCTCAAGTTCATCGACAGGCCTCATCATAATAGGGTCAATCAAAACTTCTTCTTCTTCTTTTTGTTGCTCTTGGACTCTAGTCAAATTAGTGAAAATACTTAATTGATTCTGAAGTATTGCTCCAGCATATTTAATTGCTCGTTCAGGATCGATAGTGCCATCAGTCTCTAGATCAACTATAAGTTTATCCAAGTCTGTTCTATTCTCTACTCTAGCTGCTTCAACACTATAGGTAACTGTTCTAATGGGACTAAACGAAGCATCAAGTTTCAATAAACCAATAGTGACATCTTCTTCCTTGCTCTGAACAGCTACAGGTCTATACCCTGTACCCTGTTCTACTTTTAAGTGCATCTTTAGTTCTTTTTTAGCACTTATGGTAGCAATATGGTGGTCTGGGTTTACTATCTCAGTGTCTGCATCAACTTGGATATCACCCGCAGTTACCACACAAGGTCCTTTTTTGCTTAAAACATAATCCGCACTATCCTTGCCTTGCATATTAATAGCCACACCCTTTAGATTGAGCAGGATTTCAACTACGTCTTCTTGAACACCCTCTATTGTGGTGTACTCATGCAGGACACCTTCTATCTGGGCTTCTGTGATTGCGTAACCGGGTAAACTGGAAAGAAGCACTCTTCTTAGCGCATTACCAAGTGTATAGCCAAAGCCTCTTTCAAAAGGTTCAATTGAGACCCTAGAATGAAGCTCATTCTGTGACTCTAGCTTTATAACAAGAGGATTTAGAAGATCTATAACAATCTCTTCTCTATCGTCTTCTTCTACAGCTAGTTGTTCTTCTTCTAGTTGTTCTTCTTCTACTTGCTCTTCTAAAACTTTCTTTTCATCATCTGACATTTTAAATCGTCTCCTAAATTATTTGGAATAATATTCCACAACTAAATTCTCATTAATATCTGGAAGTATGTCCTCCCTTTCTGGGATAGAACTAACGGTACCCTTTAGCTTTTTTAAATCTACAGATAGCCATTCGCTGATGCCTAATTGAGAGGCTATATTGACAGCATTTTTAACTCTTAACTGTTGTTGTGCTTTATCTGTGACTGAAATCTCATCGCTAGCTGATACCTCGTAGGAAGGTATATTAATTACGGATCCATTAACCATAATTGCTTTATGGCTGACTAATTGCCTTGCCTCAGCCCTTGTCACCGCAAAACCCATTCGGTAAACCATATTATCTAGCCTTGTCTCTAATAATTTTAATAAATTTTCTCCAGTAGAGCCTTTAGTTTTTGAGGCTTTCTTATAATAATTTCTAAATTGCTTTTCCAAGACCCCATACATTCTTCTTAGCTTTTGCTTTTCCCTTAACTGGATACCGTAATCAGATAATCTTTCCCTGCGTGAACCTACCATTGAACCAGGTATAGTATTCAATTTACATTTATTCTCGATGGGTTTAATACCACTCTTTAGAAAGAGGTCAGTCCCTTCTCTCCGAGATAGCTTACATTTTGGTCCCAAATATCTTGCCATAACTACTTCCTCTAAACCCTTCTTTGTTTTGGTGGTCTACAACCATTATGAGGAAGTGGTGTTACATCCTCGATAGAAACAATATTAAGCCCAAGCCCATTTAATGCTCTTAGGGCAGAATCTCTTCCTGGTCCTGGGCCTTTAACTCTGACTAAAATATCTTTTAAACCAAACTCTTGAGCTTTTGTGCCTGCCTTCTCAGCTGCAACCTGTGCAGCAAAAGGCGTGCTCTTTCTAGAACCTCTGAATCCTGAGCCACCTGCTGTAGCCCAAGCTATCGCATTTCCTGCTCTGTCAGTGATAGTTATTATCGTATTATTGAAGGTAGCGTGAATATGTGCCACACCTTCAACAACATTCTTCTTTGCTTTTTTCTTTTTTCCTACTGCCATAAAAATCCTTTTTTAAGCTCTCATAGGCTTCTTAGGCCCTTTTCTTGTCCTAGCATTAGTTTTACTTTTTTGCCCCCTAACAGGTAAGCCTCTTCTGTGCCTAATACCTCTATAACACCCTAGATCCATCAACCTTTTTATATTAGTTGAAACTTCTCTTCTCAAATCACCCTCTACAACATAGTTATTCAATTCTGTTCTTAAACTCTCAAGCTCTTGCTCTGTAAGATCTGACACCTTTTTATCTAGAGAGATATCCAGTTTGTTGCAAACAGCTGTTGAAAGTGAATTGCCGACACCATATATGTAGGTCAGAGAGACTCTAACATGCTTATTATCGGGTATATTAACTCCTGCTATTCTAGCCATCTTAGCCTTGCCTCTGTTTATGCCTAGGATCTTTGCAAATTACCCGAACAACACCATTCCTTCGAATAATTTTACAATTCCTACAAATTTTTTTAACTGATGCTCTAACTTTCATTTCTTCTATTATATTTATCTAATCTGTCCACTTTTACCGTAACCCTTCAAATTTGCTTTTTTCAAAAGGCCCTCGTACTGCTTAGACATCATCAGTGCTTGCATTTGTGCCATAAAATCCATTGTCACAACAACAATAATAAGCAACGATGTCCCTCCAAAGTAAAATGGTACGTTAAAGTACAAAATCATGAACTCTGGAAGTAAGCAGACGAGCATGATATACAATCCTCCCCAAAATGTTAACCTTGTTAACACTTTATCTATGTATTGTGCTGTTTGATGACCTGGCCTAATACCCGGCATAAACGCTCCTGATCGTTGTAAATTATCAGCTGTGTCTTTAGAGTCAAAAACCAAAGCGGTGTAAAAAAAACAGAAAAACATAATTAACGATGCATACATAAGTATATATATCGGTTGTCCCGGAGCTAATTGAGCAGCAATATCTTGCAACCAATCAAATCCTTCTGAAGTTCCAAACCAACTAGCAATGGTGGCTGGAAACAAGATTATACTTGAAGCAAATATAGGAGGGATTACACCAGACATATTTATTTTAAAAGGCAAGTGAGTTGATTGGCTTTGCATTAATCTTCTGCCTTGCTGTCTTTTGGCATAATTGACGGGTATTCTTCTTTGGCCTCTTTCTATAAAAACCACAAAAGTAGTAACTGCTAAAACCAAGATTAAGAGTATTAGCACCAGCGCACTAGAAATTTCTCCTGTATTTGCAAGCTCCAAGGTTCCACCGATCGCTGAAGGTAAACCTGAAATAATACTAGCCAATATAATCATGGAGATCCCATTACCTAGGCCCCTTTCAGTGATCTGCTCTCCTAGCCACATTAGAAACATAGTTCCGGTCACAAGTGTTACACAAGATGTAAAAACAAAATTAAACCCAGGAGAAACTACAACTCCCTGATTTTGAAGTGCTATTGATGCACCTACAGACTGAAAAGATGCCAAAAAGACAGTTCCGTATCTTGTGTATTGAGTAATTTGCCTCCTGCCTGATTCGCCTTCTTTTTTTAGCTCCTTTAAAGATGGAACTGTTACGCTAGCCATTTGCATTACTATCGAACAGGAAATATAAGGGAAAATACCCAGAGCAAATATACTTAACCTCTCTAATGCTCCCCCTGAAAACATATTAAACATACTTAAAATCGTTCCAGACTGTTCTTGAAAAAAGTTCTCCAGTGCATTCGGATCTATGCCAGGGACTGGGATGTAAGTTCCGATTCTGTATACGATTAAGGCCCCTGCAAGAAATAGAAGCCTTTGTCTCAATTCCACGAATCGAGTCATCTCTCCAAGTGCAGATCTTGCTGTATTTTGAGTCTTAGCCATGATTAATCTAGAATCTTTCCTCCTAAATCTATAATCGCTTTCTTAGCATTGCCTGATAAGTGAAGACCTTGTATAGTGACAGCCTTTTTTAGCTCCCCAGTTGCAATTATTTTTATTTTTTGAATATACCTAGGAACAATATTCTCGTTTTTCAGTGCTTCTAGATCTATAACTTCTGCTTTTATCCGCCCTAACTGATCAAGTCTAAGCTCAGAAGTCTCTTTCTTGCTTCTAGACGTAAATCCTCTTTTTGGTAATCGTCTTTGAAGTGGCATTTGCCCACCTTCGAAGCCAACCTTATGAAAACCTCCTGATCTAGATTTCTGTCCTTTGTGACCTCTACCTGAAGTTTTCCCTAAACCAGAAGCATGACCTTTACCTTTTCTGGATTTTTCAGTTCTACTGCCTTTGTTAGGTTTTATTGTATTTAATTTCATTGTTACACTTCCTCGACTTCAAGAAGATACTTCACTTGATTTATCATTCCCATATTTTCTGGTGTTGCATCAACCTCAACAATTTGATTAATCTTCTTCAACCCTAAGCCTGATAATGAAGCCTTATGATTCTTTATCCTTCCAAACCTACTTTTAATAAGCTTTATTCTTACTTTTTTTTCTTTTTTGCTCATTATGTAAAAATTTTAGATACCGCGATCCCTCTTCTTTTTGCAACTCTTTGTGGTGAGCGCATTGAATCCAGTGCATTAATAGTTGCTCTTACTAAATTAATTGGATTCCTTGAACCATAACTCTTTGCTAGGATATTCCTAATCCCAACACATTCAAATACTGCTCGCATTGCCCCGCCTGCAATAATACCCGTACCATCAGCTGCTGGTTGCATATAAACTTTGGAAGCGCCGTGCCTTCCAGTGGTCTCGTAGTAAATTGTTTCTTTATTAAGAGCAACTAGGCGAAGGTCCTTTCTAGCAGCTTGCATTGCTTTTTGGATCGCTAGAGGTACTTCTTTAGCTTTTCCATAACCCATGCCAATTTTTCCGTTGCCATCTCCAACAACTGTAATTGCAGCAAATCCAAATTGCCTTCCACCTTTGACTACCTTAGCAACCCTGTTAACTGCTACTAACTTCTCAATCAAATCATCCATTTGTTTATCTGTATTCATAATTATTATCTTTAGAAATTAAGTCCTTGTTCTCTTGCAGCATCTGCTAGGGCTTTAACTCTCCCATGGTATAAAAACCCTGATCTATCAAATGCAACTTTTTCAATTTTGGCTTTCTTAGCCTTCTTAGCAATTGACTCCCCAACTATTTTAGCTATTTCTTTTTTGCCTTTATTTTTATCATTAATCAGTTTCCTAACATCTGGATCGAGACTAGAAGCAGATGCAACAACTGAATTATCTTCAGGAGCAATAATCTGTGCATAAATATGCCGTGATGATCTATGGACGCTCAGTCTGTATTGCTCTAATTCTCTTATCTTAGAACGTGTTTTCCTAGATCTTCTTTTTCTTTTTATTAATTTTGTAACCATTTAGTTAAATCTCACTCTTAAACCTGTTTTTTTGTTTCCTTAAGCGTAATTTGCTCACCTTTATATCTCACACCTTTTCCCTTATAGGGTTCTGGAGGTCTAATTGATCTTAATTCAGCGGCAACCTGGCCAACTTTCTGTTTATCAATTCCTGTAATAACTAGTTCGGTTTGAGATGGTGTGGTGATCTCAATTCCCTCAGGAATTTCATAATCTACGGGATGAGAAAAACCTAAAGTCAAATTGAGCATCTTGCCTTGAGCTTTTGCCCGATATCCCACGCCAACTAGCTCTAATTCCTTTGAATAACCCTCTGTAACCCCCATAACCATATTATTTATTAAGCTTCTAAATGTTCCCGCTGCAGCTCTAGAAAATTTAGATTTTGAAGTAGAATTAACAGTTAACTGATCTTTATCTATTGTCACTGAGACTTGGCGAATCAAATTAAGTTGTAGTTCTCCTTTTTGTCCTTCTACATGCAATACCTCTCCTTCCTGAAGCGAAACCTTAACGGATTCAGGGAAGTTGACAGGTTGTTTTTCAATTCTAGACATAATTTAAGTCACCTTACATAGAACTTCACCGCCATGACCATCTTGTCTTGCTTGGCGATCACTCATAATTCCCTTAGAGGTTGAAATCACAGCTATTCCTAGACCACCCATAACTTTGGGTAATTCACTTTTAGATCTATAGATTCTTAATCCTGGCCTGCTTACTCTATTTATTTCTTCAATAACAGGTTTGCCTTCAAAATATTTCAAACCAATTTTTAAGTTACTCTTTTTGTCACCTATATCCTCAGTATCAATATCCTTAATGTATCCTTCTTCAAGAAGTACCTTTGCAATGCTTTCTTTGGTCTTGGAGTAAGGCATAGAAACAGATAATGCATTTATTTTATGGGCATTTCTGATTCTCGTAAGCATATCTGCTATTGGATCTGTCATTGTCATAATTGTTTCCTAATCTTTTTACCAGCTAGCCTTATGCAAACCTGGAATATTACCTTTCATTGCTTCTTCTCTTAATTTATTTCTTCCTAGGCCAAATTTTCTATAAAAACCTTTTGGTCTTCCTGAAATAGCACATCTATTCCTTAATCTAGATGGGCTTGCATCCCTAGGCATTTTTTGTAATTTGACTCTTGCATCGTTCTTTTCTTCATAGCTAGCACTTGAATCATTAATGATTTTCTTTAAAGCTGCTCTCTTTTGAGCGAAACGCTCGACCGTTTTAACTCGCTTTAACTCTCTTTGAACTAGTGCCTTTCTTGTCATTTAATTTTCTTCCTTATTTTTTGTTTCTTCTGCTGATTCTGCTTCTACTGGCTCTTCTACTGATTCTGCTTCTACTGGCTCTTCTAC
>CAZLQT010000040.1:0-11895 GCA_964561815.1 uncultured Woeseia sp. | reverse complement strand
ATGCCCTATATTCTCGATCGAATGATTAGAGGCCTGATCTCTATAATTTTTCATCAAAGGACCAGGTTTACCATTATCACTTTGATTGCAATCATCCATAAATTCTTTTGCAAATTCTCCGGATTGTATTCTTTCTAAAATTGATTCCATCACCTTCTTGGTGTCTTGATTAACTACTTTTGGTCCGCTTACATAATCACCGTATTCAGCTGTATTAGAAATGCTGTATCTCATATTTTGAAGACCGCCTTCATAAATCAAATCCACAATAAGCTTAACCTCGTGCAGGCATTCAAAATAAGCCATCTCGGGTGGATACCCATTTTCAACTAGGACCTCGTATCCAGTCTGAATTAGTGACGTAAGACCTCCACACAAAACAGCTTGCTCGCCAAAAAGATCTGTTTCAGTCTCGTCTTTGAAGTTCGTTTCAATTATGCCAGCTCTACCTGACCCTATGGCAGAAGCATAAGATAGCCCAATGTCTCTAGCATTACCTGAAATATCCTTATGAATTGCTAACAAACAAGGTACTCCCGCCCCTGACTCATATTGAGATCTAACAGTATGCCCAGGACCTTTTGGAGCGATCATGATTACATCTAGATCTTCCCTGGGTACGATCATTTCAAAATGAATATTAAAACCATGAGCAAAAGCTAGGACAGCTCCTTGTTTAATATTATCGTTAATCTCTGATGTATAATTTTTCGATTGAAGCTCATCAGGAATTAAAACCATAACCAAATCAGCATCTTTAACTGCTTCAGGAACTGTAGAAACGTTTAATCCTGCGGCTTCAGCTTTAGCCCAAGATGAAGAGTTCTCTCTAAGGGCAACTGTAACATTACCGCCAGAGTCTTTTAGGTTATTGGCATGTGCATGGCCTTGTGAGCCATAACCTACAATAACTACTCTCTTATTCTTGATTATGTCTTGGTTCGCATCGCTGTCATAAAATATCTGCATTATCTTTTACTCCAATTTCAATTTGTTTTTATCAAAAAAAACCCCGCTTTTTTGCGGGGCTTATTATTTAATAGAATTTGTTTTATTTCTATAGGAAAGCCCCACTAGTTCTAATATCCAGCAGAATTAGTAGCCCTAGAATTAAATTATCAAGTTCTTTTTTAGTGTTCATGGGAGGAAATCATCTTTGAAGTGATGATTATTGTCAACATAAACTTAATAATAAATTAATTCTTGCAAGAGTTTTTTTAGAAGAAATGCAGAAAAATTAATAAAATTTCAATCATTTTTTTAGTAAATAATTCAGTATTTAGTCTTTGGAGTCTTTTTTGATTATGCTATTATCAAGTCTTTCGTGGGGAAGGAAAACCTCACATAGCTATAATCATTTCAGGGGAATTTTATATGAAACGTTTTCATAGACTAACTACAAAGATTCTGATCGGCGGTGTGATCCTTATAACATTGCCAATGATGGTTCCTGCAGAAACATTGAGCCAAGTTCTCAATGGCCAAACAGAGAGGACTCTCTTAGCACAGGAATCACAACAAAGAATAGATAAAGTAGTAGAACAGACCAGAAAAATGGAAGATAGATATAGAGCCGCTCTTAAAGAGATCGATGGTCTTAAAATCTATAACCAGCTTCTTGAACTTCAAATTGAAAATCAAGCAAGAGTTAAAGTGGATCTTGAGCAATCAATACTTGTTGCTTCACAGATCAACAGAAATATTGTTCCAGTTTTGGTAGGAATGATTGATGCATTAGATCAATTTGTTCAAATGGATGTTCCCTTCCTAATGGAAGAGAGGACGAATAGGGTCAACTCCCTTGATGAACTTATGCAAAGAGAGGATGTAACTGTTGCAGAAAAATTTAGAAAAGTAACAGAAGCTTATCAAATTGAAAATGATTACGGTAAAACTATTGAAACCTATAAAGATACCTTGGAAGTAGACGGTAAGACCCTTGAATTAGATTTCCTTCGGATTGGTAGAGTTTCTTTTCTATATCAATCTGTGGACGGCGCTGTATCAGGTGTTTGGAACCAAAAAACAAGATCGTGGGAAAACGCGGATGATAATCGAAACGGTATTAAGGCAGGCTTAAAAATAGCCAAGAAGCAGGTTGCACCTGATCTTGTTATTCTGCCTGTAGATTCAGCGGAGGCGATATAATGAAAAATATAAAGATTATTATTGCCCTGATAGCTCTCATATCAATACCTGCATATGCTCAGCAATCAGCGAACACCATAGATCAACTTCTTGACAGAGTTCAACAAGGTAAGCTCTCTGATAATAAAGAGAACCAACAAAGAGAAAGTGAGTTTAGGCAAAAAAGAGACCAGCAAGAACGAATGCTGGCTGAAGCTGAAACAACTAAAGTTAATGAAGAGAATAGAAGTGCCGAATTAGAAGCTCTTTTCGAGGCAAATGAGGTTGTTAATAATGAACTTCAGGATACTCTAAATGAGAGACTAGGCGCACTAAAAGAACTCTTTGGTGTAATGCAACAGGTTTCGGGTGATGCTAGAACCAGGTTTGATAATTCGATAACAAATGTTCAGTACCCTGAAAGAACTGCATTTCTTGAAGACTTAGCAAAGAAAATAGGTAGCAATTCAAAACTACCATCAATAGCTGAGATTGAAAGACTATGGAGTATGCTTCTCCAAGAAATGGTTGAATCAGGAAAAGTTGTTAAATTTACTGCAGATGTGATTGATACCAACGGAGCAAAGGTTCCTACAGAAGTTGTTAGAGTTGGCCTTTTCAATATTGTTGCAGATGGAAAATATCTTAATTATTCTCCAGAGACTAAAAATGTAACTGAGATTCCAAGGCAGCCAGAAGGCAGAAGATTTACCGGTAGCACTTCAGACCTATTTGATCCGTCAGATCAAAAGATTGCTTTTGGTTTGGACCCAACATTAGGTGGAGTTCTAGCCTCATTAGTAGCAAGACCTAATCTTGTAGAGCGAGTCCAGCAAGGTGGTATTGTTGGATATCTCGTTATACTCCTAGGCTTGTTTGGAGTAGGAATAGCTGGTCAACGTTGGTTTATTCTTCAAGCTGCTGATAAAGCTGTTACCGCTCAACTTGAATCGAGCACTATCAGCGATGATAATGCTTTAGGAAGGGTTCTTGGTGTGTATGAAAACAATAAATCTGTCGACACCGATACTCTTGAGCTTAAGTTAGCTGAGGCAGTATTCAAGGAAACTCCAGAGCTTAATAAAGGATTACTGATCATTAAAGTTATTTCAGTGGTAGCACCTCTAATGGGTCTTCTTGGTACCGTTACAGGTATGATCAAAACCTTCCAGGCGATAACATTGTATGGAACTGGTGATCCTAAACTAATGGCTGGCGGTATTTCGCAAGCACTTGTAACAACAGTACTTGGTTTGACAGTGGCAATACCGACTACACTTCTGCACACAATTGTTAGTGGAAGAAGTAGAAGGGTTACACAAATTATTCAAGAACAAGCTGCAGGGATAATTGCTAATCATTCAGAAAAATCAGGATAAGTTATTGCTAACAGGATTGATTAATGGGTGACATTATAATTGCAGTTAGAGACTTCCTAGAAATGGGAGGTCAGGTACTCAATATTATTGCTTTAGTCATTTTCCTAATGTGGATGTTGATATTAGAACGTCTGGCTTACTTCCAAACAGAGGTTAAAACTCTTAAAGCGAATATTCAGTCATCATGGAATCAGCGAAAAGAAAAAAAATCTTGGGCATCAGATGCAATTAGAGAGCAATTGATTTCTGAGTTTAATATGTCAGCAAATCAATATATTCCAATTATTAAAACACTAGTTGCTCTCTGTCCACTTTTAGGCCTAATGGGAACTGTGACAGGAATGATTGAAGTCTTTGATGTAATGGCTGTATCTGGCTCAGGTAATGCTAGATCAATGGCATCGGGAGTCTCAAAGGCCACCATACCCACAATGGCTGGGATGGTAGGAGCATTGTCTGGGGTATTTTTAGTAACAATACTGAATCAGAAAGTAACTTCTGAAGCAGATGATCTTGAAGATTCACTTGGATCTGATGAATAAATAATTTAGAGGAAATAAAATGAGAAAAAATCTATTTCAAGCAGCGCCAGAAGAAGAAGCAGAAATTAATTTAACACCAATGCTCGATGTTGTTTTTATTATGCTTATTTTCTTCATTGTAACTGCTTCATTCGTTAAAGAATCTGGACTAGATGTGAATAGACCCGATGCACCTACAGCTGTGAAAAAAGAAAATGCCAACATCTTAGTTGCCATAGGAGCAAATAACGAAATTTGGATTAATCGAAGACGAATAGATCCAAGAGCAGTTCGTCCTAATATTGAAAGATTACACGCTGAAAACCCAGAGGGTTCAGTGGTCATTCAAGCGGATAAAAAAGCCTTTCATGAAACAGTGGTAACAGTTATGGATGCTGCTAGACAAGCCGGTGTCTATAATGTTTCCATTGCTGCTGAGCAAGGTGAATAAAATTTGAACTATGGCTGAGATATCAGAAGAAATAAAAGGTAACGTCAATATAGAAAACCCTTTAACTAGGATAGCTGTAGCTGCATTTATTTCTGTCTTCACTACTTTTGCTATCTTGTGGGTAATGCAGATTCTAATAGCCACAGGTAAAGGGGCAATTTCTTCAAAGTACGAAGGAAGATTTGTTGATTTTGTTCGTATTAAAAAAGATGAAGATCTTAATACAAAAAACGCTAAACCAAAAAAACCACCAGAACCCGAAGAGCCACCACCAGATACACCCCAGGAATTAGACGATATTGATACCACTGCAGACACCGTCAATATTGGTGCAGTGGATGCAAATGTAGGAGTAGGTGCTGGTATCGGTGGATTTAATGCTGGAGAAGGCGAGTATTTACCGATAGTAAAAGTAGCACCAATTTATCCCAATAGAGCACTCTCTAGAGGGATCGAAGGTTGGTGTATAGTGGAATACACAGTAACCAGAAACGGGACAACAGCAGGTGGTAAAGTGGTTGAATGCACAAGCAGCTTATTTGCAAATGCGTCACTTAAAGCCTCATCAAAATTTAAATACAAACCAAGAGTAATCAACGGCACCCCAATCGATGTTCCTGGTGTACAACATAAGATTACCTTTGAACTGGAAAAATAATATGAAAAACAAGCTTATAACTATTCTTGTCGCATCAGTCATCTTATTTGGTGTTGATGTCAACCAAACATCAATTAACTTTTCTACAGCATACGGACAAGAAGATAACAGCCAAAGAAAAACTAAGAAAACAGGTTCGATGACAGAAAAAGTAGCTAAAAAACTAGGAGAGGCTCAAGAGCTTATTGATTCTGAACAACTTGATGAGGGTGTTGCTGTTTTAAACAGTATATTAGAATTCAAGAAATTAAGTCCCTATGAAAGAGGACAAGTTAATTACTTCTTTGCTTATGTTAGATATCTTAAAGGTGATTCAAGAGGAGCTATAACTTTTTATAAAAGGGTTGTTGCTGACCCTAATGTGCCAGACGGGTTAGTGCAAGCTTCTAAATTTACAATTGCACAACTTTATTTTCAACTTGAAGAATATGCCAATGTCATAACAGCGGTTGATTCTTTATTGGTGGAACAGCCCAACAGAACAGACTTATACGTTCTAAAAGGCACAGCCATGTATCAACAAAAAAAATACAGGGAAATGATACCTATAATCGAGAAAGGTATTGCAATTGCAGAAGAGGCAAATGCATTCAGAGTAGAGAGTCTTGAAAAAGCAGTTAGAGAAACAGCTAGCAAATATCGAGTTAAATACGATAGAGATACTACTGATTACATTACGCTGGCTTCACTTATAAAATTAAAATTACAAGAAGACTTAGCTGATACAAGAAAAAGTAGCGATAAATATGCCGAGATTGAGGAGGCAATTAAAAGCATTGAGGCAGATGCTGCAAACTTAGCTAAAGGTCCTACCAGAGAAAATTGGTGGCTATTACTAAGAGCTGCTTACTTTGAGCTTGAAGAAATGGATAAAGTTAAAGAGATTCTAGAAAGACTGGTTGTTGAATGGTCAAAGAAAGAATACTGGACTCAGCTGTCAGCATTTTACGGTCAAGACAAACAAGAAAAAGAACAGATGGCTGCTTACCAAACTGCATATCATGAAGGGTTTCTTGAAAAGAGTTCTGAATTTGTCCAAATGGCTCAACTCTACTTATCAGTAGAAGCTCCCTATGAAGCAGCAAAACTACTGCAAAAAGCAATGGATGAAGACAAAGTAGATAAAGAAGTTAAAAATTGGAAGATACTAGCACAAGCCTGGTTTTTATCTGGATACGATGAACCAGCAATAGTTGCTCTAAGAGAGGCAGCTAAACTCTCAGACGATGGTGAATTAGACATTCGTCTGGCTCGTTCTCTTAATAATATAGCTGATTATGAAGGTTGCGCTAACTCAGCAAAGACTGCGATACAGAAAGGGGATCTAAAAAGACTTGATGAATCTTATATTACCCTTGGTATGTGTCAGTTCGAAACAGCTGATTTTGAAGGTGCGAAAGACGCTTTTGCTAACGCTAAGATTGATGCAGATCTAAGAAATGATCAAGCGCTTAAGGATTGTGCAGCATCTGAGAATATGAGCCTAGAAGAACTTCTTGTGACAATTGAGACTCAAAGAGCTTTTAAGGAAATGAATAAAGAAATTGAGGGTAAAGTGATTAGTTGCACAACTCCATCTTCTGTTAAAACAGTAGCCAATTGGCAAAAGTTTTTAGAAAAAGAAGTTGAACGAGTCACAATGCTTGAAAATCAGCGAAAAGCTCTTGAAGAAATTCTGGCTAGCAATGAATCAAACGCTTTAACTTTCTAAGCTCTAGATTAAGTCAGAAAACATCCTAATAGCAGTAATACCTAAAAATAATGCGAAGAGCATTCTTAGTCCTTTTTGTGAAGACTTGTGTGCCATCTTCACTCCAATAGGGACGGTCATTAATGTAATGGGTACAATCAGTAAGAAAGCCATCCAATTGACATAACCAATAGAGAAGGGCGGAAGCATATCAGTCATCTGATAACCCCCTATCATAAAACCAACAGAGGCAGGTAAGGCAATTAAGAATCCAAAAGCTGCTGATGTGCCCACAGCTTTCTTCATATCAATCCCTGAGTAATTCATAATTGGAACACTTAATGACCCTCCGCCAATTCCCATCATCGCTGAAATTAAACCAATAAAGAACGGAGAAGCTCTAAAGATTGATTTGGATATCGTTATATTCCTATCAGAGTCACTAAAAAACATCTGGATTGAAACCAATGAAGCAATTACGGCAAAAAGAAGGGTTAATATCTTAAAAGAGGAATATATTGCTAATAAGCTTCCTAAAGCTGCTCCAATTATTATTGGAATAAACCATAGTCTGAAAACCTCCCTATCAAAAGAACCTCTCACTCGATGCTCGACAGATGAACGAATGCTTGTAGGTATTATGATAAATAACGATGTACCCACAGCTACATGCATAATAATTGATTGGTTATAATCTAAAATGTTCAAAATATAATAAAGCAAGGGAACGATGACTATACCTCCACCAACACCCAGCAGACCGGCTAGAACTCCTGCTAGTGCTCCTGCTAGAACAATCAATAAAAGAAAATCAATTTGACTAAATATTTCCATAATTTTAAAGAAAAAGGCCGGTATTCCTACCGGCCTTATATTAGCAATTATCTAAATATATTATTTAGAAATCGTATCGATAAGATACTCTCCATAATCTTGGTATATCTTGGAATTGTGTCACAAAGCCCAGAGTTCCAAAATCTAGTGTAGAGTTAGCAACGTGCTCATTTGTACAATTTGTACATCCAGCACTAAGTCGCCAATTACCATCATTAGGTCGGTAGGTCATGTTAACGTCAACTTTACTAACTGCTGGTCTATAACCATTAGGAGTATTATTTTGATTACTAAAATAGTCGTCTTCTCTATTTAAAACAGCGGTTAAACTAAATTCCCCATTGGCTACAGCTCGATCATAGGCAAGGCCATACCTGTATGAAAAATCAGGTGTACGTTTTAGATCTTTCTCTGCAATGCCTTCAGCACCAGGTTTTAGATCAGTATAACGTCCGTCTAGAGTTGCGATATTAGCAAATAAAGTAAGATCATCTCGGACTGCATAAAGGAATTCGCCCTCAATTCCATCAACTTTTCCATCTGCTTTGTTTGAATACACAAATGCCCCGGTTGTTTGGTCAATGGCAGTGATTTGAAGATCGGTGTAATTAGCACTAAAGTATGTAAGATTTACTCTTACCGCACCGTCATTCCACTCACTCTTCATACCCATTTCAAAATTATCAACAAACTCAGGTCTCAAATCTTTGAAATCAGCAGCAGCAGTTACACGTGATGCCCATCCACCGCCTTTAAAGCTATCGGCAATACTTGCATAAAACATCAGATCATCATTTGCTTGATAATCTATTACTACACGACTTGTGAATTCATCTGTATCAATAGATGTCTTGATTCCTAAAGATTCTAATGTTGCGTTGTCAAAAGGTTGACCTATAGCTGCAGTAGATAGCCATCCGCTTCGATCCATAAAGTTAGATTTATCTCTGGCTTCCCAAGGTACGCCGTTAAGATCTAGGAACTGCTCAACATTAACTTTTCGTTCATCTTTAGTGTATCTTCCACCAACTGTTAATCCCCATCCGTCTCCGAGATTCACTGAAATATCTGCATAAACAGCTTGTGCCTCTGTGACGTTCGTCATATCTCTCATAAAGGTACCAGCAACAGCTCCACCGAATAAGAACAGTGCGTCACCAAATACTACAGCATTGTCGTCATCATAAGACGAGGCTCCCGCTGCCCATTGTATAGTTCCATAATTGTTGCTTTCAACTTCTCCAGTAAAGTTCAATTCAAAACTTTTTTGGATATGATCGCTCAAATTAGGAATCGAGTAAGCTGGTGTAGGTTGGTCTGAATAGTCATTGTTAAAGCTATGTTCCAGGTCTCTATCTGCTGCAATAAATTCCATTTGGAAATTATCAAAATCAATGGTCGCCTTCATACTTAATGCCATTAATTCAGTTCCAGCCCAAGTGTTTTCGAGACCGCTTTCGATAACATATATATCATCGCCACAACACGCGCTCAACTTGTTGGCACCAACTGCGCCACCAGTTTCATCGTTTGAATATTCAGCTGTAAATAAGAATTCAGTCCTATCGTTAGGTGTATATAGGATTTGAGCTCGAGCACCATTAGCATCTCGTTTAAATTGATCCCGATCAAGGGTAACGTTGTATAAGAATCCCTCGCCTTGATCAATATAGAATGAAGTAACTTTTGCAAATAGATTATCAGCTAATGGAACGTTTAATTTGGCTGACATCTCTACTGTTTCATACTCGCCATAGGCTACATCAATATAGCCTTCCATCTGATCTGAAGGTTTCTTAGTAATAATTCTCACAGCACCCCCAGTGGTGTTTCGTCCATAAAGAGTTCCTTGGGGCCCTTTTAAAACTTCCACACTCTCAATATCATAGAGTCTTGAATTGTTGGCAATTTGCCTTGAAACAAAGACGCCATCAACGAAGGTTCCCACAGCTGGATCAAGAGTAGCAACTGATTCATCCTGACCTATACCTCTTATAAAATAAGCCGCAGCTTGAGGAAGACCAACATTAGTCACTCCCGTCATTCCTGGAATGTTTCTAACTAGGTCAATGGTATTACTAATGTTTAATCTTTGAATTTCGTCTTCAGAAAAAACTGCTATAGAAATTGGTACTTCTTGCAAAGATTCAGTTCTTTTTTGAGCAGTGACAACAATCTCTTCTAAAGCTCCTGAGTTTTGTGCCCAGACATTGAAATTAATTGCTACAGCAAATAACCCCGTTATAAAAGGCACGATTAGTTTTTTTACTTTCATCATATTCCTCCAATAATGGAAAAGCAGTGATGTAATTCTATCTTAAAAAGGTAGAAAATCATAAAAAAGGCTGCAATCGTTAAAAGTTATTTGTGTACCAGCTCAATAATCTCTTGTTCATTGCCATGGATAATTGAGCATTTTTTACCCTTAAGATGGGTTAAATTGCACTGATAGCTTAAAGAATCTGTAAGCGGATTATCATAAGCAAGAAAACTAACCATAGAAATTCCTGGAAGCAAATAACCAGGCTCAGAAAATCTTATGGTAGATCCATCGGGTAATTCATCTATCTCTATCAAGCATTGGTCTTTTATCGGTATTGCAGCAGATTTATACTTGGTGTCTTCAGGGTTACCAAAAACTCTTGAAATTGCCCTAATTCGAGAATCCATAACTGCTGCTTTTTCTAAATTAAAGCTATCACAGTAAAATTCTTGCATTTGATCCATAGAAGAACCGGCTAGAATAACTATAAAGGTCTGATCAACATCGCCTCGTGCTATGGGGCTATCAAACTCTGGTAACTTAGATTTAAACTCTGTTAAATAAAGAATTTCACTTGAAGGGCCAACAACCTGCATTGCTCTTATTTGATCTGTAAAGGAAAGGTCAGCAGGCGGTCCGATAATCTCAAATTCTGAATTAGTGAGTTTTACCGCCATTTCATCAACATTGCGGACAATTAGTTCAGCTGCGTTCCATCCGCCACTTTTGAAGGGGATATATTCACCTTGGATTTCTTGTTTAATAAATCTAAAGGCGAAATCATTAGAGTTCTCAGGTTGCAAGACAATGTAATCTGCTGCCTCAATATTTTCTGCCTTCCATGCTAAGGCTTCTTCTTTTGAAACTTGTCCTTCGTCAACCAATCGATAGTTTAGAAATTTAACATATTGTTCGACAGACTTAGATAAATCTGGAGAAGGTATCGTTACGGCTGAAATTTTTCCAATCTTCATAGTGCTATTAATTCAAAAGATAGAGAATATTACAATATTTGTATACACTTGATCTGATTAAAAAATCAGAAAAAAGGGGAGTTCGAGAAGTGCCAAAGATATCAATACTTGAAGTTGGACCAAGAGATGGATTACAAAGTGAGCCAGAAATCCTTCCTACTGAAGTAAAAAAGGAATTTATTACTAGAACGATTGATGCTGGAATAAAACAGATTGAAGTTACGAGCTTTGTCCATCCTAAGAAAGTTCCTCAAATGGCTGATGCTGAAAAATTAGTAGAAAGCTTACCTGAAAACGATGATGTTACCTACATTGGCTTAATCATGAATCAAAGAGGTTTTGAAAGAGCCAGAGACTGCGGTATCGATGAAGTGGGGATGGTTATTGTCAGTACCGATACCTATAATATGAAAAATCAAAACGTTGTTACACAAGAATCTATTGATAATTGGCTGAGTATCGCTGCTGAAGCAAAATCAGCTGGGATAAGAACAAGCGTGGTTATTGCCTGTTCTTTTGGTTGCCCTTATGAAGGAGAAATCGACCCAGAGCATATAGCATCAATTGCCGAACAAGTTTTAGAAGGAAAACCTGATGTTCTCGGATTAGCTGATAGTGTCGGGGTTGCCGTTCCAAGCCAAATTAAACGAACCTTTTCATTGGTGAAAGAACTTGCCCCGTCGATACCTTTGAGAACTCACCTTCACAATACTAGAAACACGGGTCTAGCCAATGCTGCCGCTGCAGTAGAGGCTGGCGTAAGTATTATTGATGCTTCAACAGGTGGTATAGGTGGATGTCCATTTGCACCGAGAGCGACTGGAAATATTCCTACTGATGATCTTTTATATATGTTAGATAGATCTGGCGTTGAGACGGGCGTTGACCTAAGGCAAGTGGTTAAAACAACTGACTGGTTAGAAGAACAGTTAGGTAGAGCAGTGCCAGCGATGGTTCCTAAAGCTGGAATTTTTCCAGAAAATGCTGAAATTAATATG
>CAZLQT010000039.1:5705-11992 GCA_964561815.1 uncultured Woeseia sp. | reverse complement strand
GATTTTCTTCAGTCTTAATTGATTCTTCTGAATAAGATTCGGCTAGTTCCTTAATGATTTTTAGATCATTTGAAAACTCATCCAGTAATGCTTCATGAATTGATTCTTCTTGAATCGTTTCAGTAATTGTTAATCGATATCGATCTTCTATTTCTTCCAAAATTGATTCGTTTTTTGATTTGGAATAATCCACAAGCTGATCGGTAACCCCTGCCATTGCCGAGACCACCACAATCAAGTTTTGGCTAGAGCTCTCCTTAATTAAGTTGCAGACATTTAGGATGCAATCTGAATCATTTAAGCTGCTTCCGCCAAATTTGTATATTTGCCAACTGTTTTCTTGCATTTACTTTTAGCTTATCCAATAAAATTACTGTTATAAAAAGTCGCCCATGATACCCTTTTTCTCGAAAAATTATCATAATGAGCACAGGAAACCATAAAAAAGGGTTAATCTAGTAAGAATTAGAGATAAATGATATGAAAACCACAGTCGAAGAATTCTCATCGCAACCTAATAAAGCAATAACCTTATTAGGGATGTCTGGCATTGGTAAAACAACACTCGCTAACAAGCTGCCAAAGAGTGATTGGTTTCATTATTCTGGAGACTACCGGATAGGCACTAAATACCTAGAAGAACCAATACTCGATAATATAAAAGAACAATCAATGGAAATAGATTTTTTAGCTGAATTGCTAAGAACAGACTCGATTTATATCTCCAGTAATATTACTGTGGACAATTTATTACCAATCTCCACTTTTCTTGGAAAAATTGGTGATAAAAATAAAGGTGGCTTATCTCTTGATGAATTTCTAAAACGTCAAAAAATGCATAAAGATGCAGAAATCAAAGCGATGTTGGATGTGCCAGAATTTATAGAAAAGTCTAGGCGAATTTATTCATACGATCACTTCATCAATGATGCGGGTGGGAGTATTTGTGAATTAAACAACACCAAGGCAATGGAAACCCTTATTGAACATACACTTATTCTCTATATCGAAGATGATGAAGGGATTAGAGATGCCTTAATAGAAAGAGCAAGGAAAAATCCGAAACCAATGTACTACACTGAAGAATTCCTCATTGAGCATTTAGACAACTATTGCAATGAAACAGGAGAGACTAATGAGAAAATTGATCCCGATGATTTTGTAAGATGGGTCTTTCCAAAATTGCTCGATTACAGAAAAGAGAAGTATGAAGAAATTGCAAACAATTACGGTTACCGAGTAACGGCCTCAGATGTAGCCTCTGTTGAGAATGAATCCGATTTTCTAAACCTGATCAATAACTCCATTAAAGATAAAGACAATGGATAAAAAGAAAGTCTTGATTGATGGCAAAGAGATTGCCTATCATCATCAAGGTTCAGGCGAACCTATAGTTTTTCTTCATGGGAACCCAACTTCGTCTTATTTGTGGAGAAATATAACACCTTACTTACACGATCAAGCTTCTTGCATTTCCATCGATTTAATTGGGATGGGAGACTCTGACAAGCTAGATAACCCTGATACAAGCTCCTATCGTTTTGAGGAGCATTTCTATTATGTTGAAAAAGCTATTGAAGCCTTAACCAATAATAAAAAAATCACTTTAGTTATTCATGATTGGGGTTCAGCGTTGGGTTTTCATTGGAGTTACATGCATCCTGAGCTAGTAAAAGGTATAGCCTATATGGAAGCTATTGTAAAAGAGATTACTTGGGATGATTGGGACAAGAACGCCAGAAGTATATTTCAAGGCTTTAGATCGGATGCAGGTGAAAAATTGATTTTAGAGAAGAATTACTTTGTCGAGAAAGTGCTCCCAGGCTCAATCATCAGAAGTTTAGAATCTGATGAAATGAATGAATACAGAAGACCATTCCTTCGCTCAGGTGAAGATCGACGACCTACCCTGTCTTGGCCACGCGAAATACCAATTGAAGGTCAACCTGCTAATGTTTGTGAGATTGTTAATGAATACGCTGAATGGATGAAGACAAACAATATACCCAAACTGTTTATCAATGCAGAACCAGGCTCAATTATTACAGGGAGAATTAGGGATTTTTGCAGGAGTTGGAAAAATCAAACTGAAGTAACGGTTAATGGTATCCACTTCATTCAAGAAGATTCTCCTGATGAAATTGGAAAAGCATTATCAAAATGGTATAACGAACTCTAACAGGCTTCAAAAAGGTAGACTGAATATATGAATAAAGCTAAACAAGACAAGCCATTGAGCGGAATGAGAGTCATTGAAATGGGTCAATTAATTGCTGGTCCTTTCACCGGTAGCGTCTTAGGTTATTTTGGTGCAGAGGTTATTAAAATAGAGCCCATCACAGGGGATCCAGTAAGATATTGGAGATTAACTGAAAATAATACCTCTTATTGGTGGCACAGTGTTTCTCGGAACAAAAAATCAATTACTCTCAATTTAAAATCAGAGGAAGGTAGGCAAATTGCTAAAGATCTAATCCTGAAGTCTGATGTCTTAATTGAGAATTTTAAACCCGGCACTCTAGAGAGATGGGGAATGAGCCCTGATGATCTAAAAAAAGACAACCCTGGGTTAATCTCTGCAAGAATCTCTGGTTACGGTCAAACTGGTCCGAGGTCTCACCTCCCTGGTTATGCTTCAGTCTGTGAGGGTTATGGAGGATTCAGATATGTCAATGGTTTTCAAGACAGGCCTCCGGTCAGGCCTAATTTAAGCATTGGGGATACACTTGCAGGCTTGCACGCGGCTATGGGAGTAATGCTGGCCTATATTCAAAGAGAGAAAGACCCTGATGGAAAAGGACAAGTTGTCGATGCAGCGATCTATGAATCTGTTTTCAATCTAATGGAAGCAGTTGTTCCGGAGTATTCTGGGTGTGGAGCAATCAGAGAACCCTCAGGATCTACAATCACCGGAATTGTACCAACAAACACATATCTCACATCAGATGATAAACATGTAATCATAGGGGGTAATGGGGATTCTATTTTTAAGAGGCTAATGATTGCAATTGGTAGGCCTGATATGGCTGAAGATCCAAGACTTGAGCAAAATCAAGGAAGGGTTGAGAATGAAAAAGAAATTGATGAAGCTATTGAGAAATGGACAAGAGAACATACCTCTGAGGAAGTTTTGACGACAATGGATGAAGTTTCTGTCCCTGCTGGACCAATTTTAAGCGTTGAAGACATGATGAATGATGAACACTATATTGCCAGAGGTATGTTTCAGGAGGTTGAAGCCAATGGAAGAACACTTCATATTCCAGCGATGCTACCGATATTAACTGAGACGCCTGGCAGCACAGAGTGGCCTGGTCCAGAGCTTAGTGAGCATACCGATGAGGTTTTAACTGATTTATTAGGAAAAGCTCAGGGTGAAATAAATCAGTTAAGAGAAGATGGAGTGGTTTAACTTAAGCTCCCTTCTTTCTTCTTCTGATCAAATAAACAACCGCCAATAAAATTACTAGTGGAGTCAACCAGTATCTGGTGGGCAATTCGCCAGTAGCAATTTGACCATATTCACCCTCTTTTAAATTTTTAAACTCATCTTTCCATCCCTCGATAGGCAGAGAATCATCATTAATGACTTCAAAAGTTTTGTTCGCAGCATCGTCATTAAAAATTGATTCAACCATTACAGCAGCAACATCTGCTCGAGGTATCCAGCCAATGACTTCATCTCCTTGTTCGAAGCGAATACCCAATGTTCCTGGATCTCCCCTTAGCCCACCCGGTCTGACAATAGTAAAATCTATCCCGCTATTCCTTATGTAATCCTCACCAAGTGACTTCCATTTCATGGTTTTGTTTAAAACTAAATTTAATAATACTGTACTAAAATTCTCAGCGCCCCCAGCACCTATGGAGGACATATAAATAATGTGCTTAACGCCAGATTGCTTTGCGGCTTCAACAAAATTTATGGATCCTTTATAGGAAATTAATTCTGAACTGTCACCTCCTGTAGCTCCTATGGTGGATACAAGAACATCAACACTTTCAAATGCTAATAGTAGGCTTTCAGGATCAGTTACATCAGCAGCCATCCACTCAAAATCACCGCCAATTCTTTCTTTTGCAGTTTCAATATTTCTCGAAAGGGCTCTTATATCAACATCTCTAGATTGCAGTTCTTCGAGGACATAGACACCTGTTCTACCAGAGGCGCCTAACACAGCAACTAGTGGACGTTCAGTTATAGTCATTGACCCTTTTGTGTCTTCACTAAATAATGAAGCCTGTGGCTCTAACATGGTTCTATCAACAGCTAATGATCTAGGTATTAGCCTTTCAATGCACGGTCTCTTGTACTCAGTATTGTTAAGTTCTAGACATTCGCTATCGTGTGAAATCACAGTTTGTGAAAACAACGCGACTATCGTTATGGGTAAAATTTTTCTCAGATTCATAGTTGTGCCTTTTATTTATTACTGGCTAAATTACTGGCTAATTATTCTAGCTTAAAATAACATCCAATTAGTATTTTAAAAAGCAACTATTAACATGAGAAATTATTTTTATCTTGTCCTCTTCCTTATCTCTATAATCTCTAACACCTTGTTTGCTCAAGAGATTGAAGAAATAACAGTAACTGGGAGTTATATTGGATCAAAATCAGAAAAGATAAGCGTTAAAGTTATTGATGAAACTGCCTTTAATAATCTAAACATTTCTACTGTTGGTGAAATAAGCAAGTACCTTGCAAGCTCTGCAGGTTCACATTTTCAATCCAATACACTCGATGGAGTTGATCAAGGTATGTCTGCTATTACCTTGAGAGGTCTCGATCACGCCTCAACACTGGTTTTGCTCAACAATAAAAGACAGACCTTCGCAGGGACCCCATCTCACGAGGGTGAAGGATATATCGATGTAAATATTGTTCCTGAAATAGCGCTAAGTCGGACTGAAATTCTAAAAGAAGGTGCGACTTCTCTTTATGGAAGTGATGCTGTTGCAGGGGTCGTTAACTTCATCACTCACGATGAGTTTACTGGAACTAAAATAAGCTTAGGTCATCAAGAAACGACCGGTTATGATCAAACCGATAAAACTCTGGGTATCATCTTTGGAAAAGAGTTCAATAGAGGAAACTTAGTCTTAGCTGCAAATTTTTTAGACCGAAGCCCTCTATCATCATCAGAAATTCCCAGGATAGCTGAAAACGGTTTAAGCACTCTAGGGAATACCTTTAAAGTAAGTGAGGCAGACCAAGTTATATCGGGAAACTATGCTGGTGAATACACTGCTGGTCAATGGGTTCCCGATCCAAATTGTGAAATAAACGGTGGGGTGTTGGCTGGGCCATTTTGCAAATTTCTTTATGGAACAAGATTTAATATTGTTAATGATGAAGATCACAAGAAATTCTACCTAAGCTTCAAAAAAGACAGTGATAATTTGAGCTATAAATTAACTGCTATGGTTGCCAATATTGATGTTAATGATAATCCTCAATCGCCCTCTTACCCAGCTCTTTCTTTTATGTCTAAAAAGATCATGCCAGGGCAAGGTGGAAGCCCATTTAGTGTCCCAGTAACTTGGTACGGAAGACCTTTAGGATCATCTTTCCCTTCACCGCTATCACCAAAGGACATTGATCAATACCACATCAGTGGCCTTGTTAACATGAACCTCACTCAAAACATTGGCCTAGAGCTCTCGTTAACACAGAGTAAGCATGAAAATTTTCACAATCGACCAGACACAATTAATTCTCGCATGGAAGATGCTATTGCTGGCAATGGAGGGATCAATGGGAACCAAACATGGAATATTTTTGATCCTTTATCAAACTCAGAGGATCTTATTCAATACATAAAAGGTTCAGAACAGAGTTTAAGGACGGGTAAGTTGACCTCTTTCGATGCCATTATTAGGACAAAATTTAATGACAATAATATTGCTATTGGTCTACAGCTAAATGATGAAGCACTGGAAGTTAAATACAATGATTTGGCTAGGGCTGAATTTGATCAATCGGGTAACCTGATTAAAGGTGCAGACCTTCTTTTTTTAGGCGGGGGTAGCAATATTTCATCAGATAGAGATAAAAAAGCACTTTTCTTTGAGTTAGAAAAGATATTCTCAGAGAGTCTTGTTGTTCTCTTTGCTACTAGGTATGAGAAAGTGGAGAACGATTCTTCTTTTGATCCCAAGTTATCAGTTAATTTCAGACCTACTGATAGGTTATTGCTCAGAGGCTCTATTGGAACTTCCTTTTCAACCCCATCTATGGCACAACTATTTAGCTCAGAAATTGCCTTAGGTGGAGTAAGAGATGT
>CAZLQT010000039.1:0-5605 GCA_964561815.1 uncultured Woeseia sp. | reverse complement strand
ATCAATTTTGATTACAAAAAGACATTAAGCAATCAGACTACTTTAGACCTAGGAATCAATGCCACACATCTTTTTGGCTACCATACACCTGAACATGAAGAAGAAGGAGACCACGACGATGAACACGAAGTACATATGGTCAACAGAGTCGGTAAATTTAATTACAACGCTCACACTCATTCTCTTCCTCGACTTCGATTAAACGCATTTTTTGGTTTGACTCATGATGGAATTCGTTATTCAGTAAATAGCAGATACTTAGATGGTTATACAAATCTAAGGCCATTACCAGCTGCTGCTATTTCAAGCGGTTATGAAAATAAAGTTGATTCATTCTTGGTCTTTGATATTGGGGCCAGCAAGACCTTTCAAATAGAGAACAGTGAACTAAAATTAGGACTGCATTTAATGAACGCTTTTGATGAAGCGGCACCATTACTCTATGATTCACCAGACTTTAGTTTTGATACAAGGCTTCATGACCCAAGGGGTCGTCTAATCAATCTCTCTTTAGACTATCAATTCTGAGTTTATTTAAAGCTGGGCAAGACTTCCGTAGCAAAGATTTTAGTTTGCTCTACCATTGCTCTCAGCCTTGCGTCGCGAGGTTCCGCTATAGGTGAACCGCCGAGTAAATAGACATGATCAAGACCTAGATCAATCAATTCTCCCAATCGGTCAGTGCATTTTTGTGGTGATCCTGCTATGGAAAACCAGTCGATAAATGCATCATCAATAAGATCAAGATGCCCACCTTTTTCACTGGAATGATTCATCATGTCGTAATCGGTCTGAAGTTTTTCAGTTATAGGTCTTAGTTGATCAGGTAAATGATCTGTCGGAGCTTGTTTCATGGCTGTAAAATGAGCAACCAGACCTGCTAACATTCTTGCCATCGATATAGCTTTTTTTTCATCCGGATCACAGATCAGATTAATGTAAGCTCCTATCTTTAGATCTTCTCTAGACCTCCCAGTTTCCTCTAGTCTTTCTCGAGCTGTGTTCATCGCCCACTGCACTCTTTCGGTTGCGCTTCCCACAGCAAAAGAAACTTGATCAGCAACATCGCAGGCCATAGCTATCGTTTTTGGACCTGTGCATGCAATATCGATTGGCACAGGTTTAATAATTTCTGGATCAATCCACCTAATTGGAGATTGCATTTCTCCCACATCAATAGCTTGTCCCATAAAATAATTCTTTATTGTTAATACACTGCTTCTTAGTTCTTCAGTGGTTGCCTGTCGCTTACCAATATGAGCCGCTGATGAATCCCCCCGTCCAATTCCGCAGATGGCTCTACCATCAGATTCCTCCTGCAAAGTAGCCATAGCTGAAGCAGTCACAGCAGCCTCTCTAGTAACTGGGTGTGTAACTCCAGTGCCCATTTTTATTCTAGAGGTTGCGTTTGCGATCAAGGAGAGTTGCCCATAAGGATCAGCAGATAGATTCTGTGTATCAGGGCATAAAATAGAATCAAAACCCATCTCCTCTATCAATGAAGCCATATCAGCTGAACACTTAGGAACAGGCTCCATTACTACGCCAATTTCTGTCATTTTTATTCTCCTTTGAGTTAGAAAATTATATCTTCATTCTTCTAGCAAATAAATGAGTGCTTGGCTGCCAGGGCATTCTATACAGACGGCTTTCAAATAATAATCTTTTCCAAGATGCATTAAGCATTGCCGAGAAATATTTAGGCCATGCTCTGAAATAACCTTTTGCATATCAGAGATAAGAAAACCTTGTCCAAAATATCCAATATTTGGCGGACAGGCATTACTGATATTATTTGGTACCGAATAATTAATAGGTTCAGAAAGTGCTACTTTCCCATAAAAATGACTTCCTTGCATAAAAGTAATAAAAGTTTTTCCGTCATCCGGTCTTCTAAGGAATTGATTGGATTCTTTACTGGAGAGTTCATCACTAAACATTTCATGCATTCCTAGAACCCTAGAATAAAATTCACTGGCTGCTTGAGTGTCACTAACACAATGAGAGGTCGTGACAATTTCTGTAAAACCTTTTGCAGTGGTTCCGTTAGTATTAAAAAATTCGCACATTTTTTGTATTGATTCATTTTCTGAGTTCTTTGGTAATTGAACCAGATTGATAGCTATGCCGTCGGGACCATCAACGATAACTTCTATCGGGGTCCCTACGTTATCTCCTATTTGATGCTCAGTGGGTTTAGACCATGAGAAATAACCCTTTCTCTCTAATGCTTCGACAGACTTAACAATATCTTTTACATAAAAATTAATATTCCAAAACCCTCTTATCATTCCTCCATTAAGATCACTTCTTATATACCTTCCTTTAAGATCTGGGAATTCTATTAACAATAACTGACCAATTTCACTTTTCTCTCTTCGGCAAATTGATTGTCTTACCTGAGTTCCCTCAGGAACATTCCAAATATTATTTTCTTCAGCTTCATATTCAAAGATAGGTGATGACTCTAATCCAATAATCCCTGAGTAAAATTCAATTGAATGATCAAGATTCTCTACACACAGCTTTGCAAAGTTCAATTGAGCTTGATTTGCATCAATTTTTGACATAAAACATTCCTTATATAAACCATAACAATGAACTAATTAGAAAGATGACGCAAGAATTACAAACTGAGATTGAACAAGTCTTTAAAGAAGCTGAACGTATTTGGGATTCACAAAAATACGGTGATCTCAAAAGACTCTGGGATGAAGATGATCCCGATCCATTTTATTTAGCCGAAGAACAAGCGGACTGGAAAATCGGCTGGGATGAGCTAAAAAAGTATTGGGAACCTGTACCTGGCAAGAGAATGCTTGAAGCTATTCGCATGAGATTTTACAACATTAAAGTCAAACCGTTATCGGATGATTTTATTTTTGCAGTCGGCTGGGTCAGGCACGATATGAAAATGAGAGGCCCAATGAAAGCCTGGGGTGGAGACGCAAGAATCAGCGCTCTGTTTAGAAAGAAAGAGGACGGCTGGAAATTTATAGCCTACACGGAAAGTCATAAGACACCAGTAATTTATATGCAAGAGTTATATGCAAAATGGTCAAAAATACCCTTAATACACTCAATCACAAAACGTTTCCTTATGCAGCTCTATGAAAGAAATGTTCATCCTAAATTTGAACCCTTCAGAAGAAGGATTATGGACGATGAGAACAAAGAATATAAGGTCAGCATAAAAAGGAGGTTAGGTTTCTTAAAACCTATCCTGATTAATCTTTATAACAAGATTATTGGAAAGAAGGTCATACCTAAAGCCTATATACCTGGACTTGTTCCTTGTTTAAATGGAAGGGGCTTTATGGAACAAGATCTTAATGATGTTTCCCAATCTTTCGTGGAAGAATCTTCCAAAATGGAAGGTCTATCACTTGATGTTGGCTGTGCTTATGGGATAGCAACAATTGCTGCTTTAGAAAAAGGAGCTGAGGTCCTTGCATCCGATATGGATCAGGGCCATCTTGATCTTCTTTTACAAGAAACGCCGGATGAACTCAAACCTAGATTAAAAACTAAGGCAGGGAAACTACCAGATATTGATTTTGAAAATGATTCATTTATTTCCATCCATTGCTCTAGATGCTTACACTTTCTAAAGCCAGATGAATTAATCGAGACTCTAGAAAATATGTACACTTGGCTTCAACCTGGAGGTCGAGTTTATTTAATTACTGACACCTGTTTCTCAGGACCATGGAAAAACTATCTTCCAGAATATGAAAAGAAACTAAAAGCTGGGGATCCTTTCCCTGGATTTATTGAAGATGTTTTAGATTGCTTGCCTGTACCAAGAGTGCCCAAGGGGATGACACCGCATATGAATTGTTTAGACCCTGATACTCTATCAAGAGAATGCGAATCTGCAGGATTTGAAATAATCACAGCTAAATTCTTTGGCCCTGCAAGAGCTAGTTCTGATTATGGTAAAGACCATGCTGGAATAATTGCGGTTAAAAACTAGTCGGACTCCGACTCATCAAGCGTTTTTAATTCCAAAGACAGTGCATGTAATTCATCCTTTAAAAACTCTGCCAATAGAGAATAAATTATTTGATGTCGCTGAATAGCTGATGTATCTATAAAATCATCACTCACTATTGATATCCTTAAATGCATTTTTCCTTCTTTGGCAGCCTTATGGCCTTTATGCAAGTGACCTTCATCTTCAATTAAGAGTTCATGGATGCTGAGCTCTTGACGAAGAATTTGTTCAATAATTTCAATGCGACTATTCATTTCTTTTGTATATTAAACTTCAATATTACTAGAGATCATATAAGATTAGCCTAATCGATGTAAGGAGAGTATCACTCAAGTGAAAAAAATTAGCTTAAAAAAACTTTTCGATGGATCTGATTCAAATAATCAATCCAAGGAATTAAAAAGATTAAAAGATGCAATGACAAAAGACTGCTATTTCCTCCTTGTCGACCACGGTGTTTCAGAAAAAATAATTGATGATGCCTACGAACAATCAAGAATTTTCCATAATTTAGATGACTCGGATTCAAAAAAGAAGGCCGCTCATTATCGCCATGCACACTCGGGTCGAGGTTGGTCACCGTGTGGAGAAGAACCTGCCTACTCAGCAAACACAAAAGCGACTTGCTCGGCTTTTGATATGTGTTATGAGATTGATGAAATCGACGAAGAGTTTGAGAACTTTGGTCCAAATTTATGGCCTCCTGAAATGCCAGATTTTAGAGATGCGGTTTATAAATATTTTTTGGAATTTTCTAAAGTTGAGAAGAAACTAGCAAATCGGATAGAAGAAACGTTTAATCTTGATGAAAACTTTATATCATCGAAGATGACTGAAAAATCTCCATCTACAATGAGGTTAATTTACTACCCTTCAATTGAAGGCACACCGGAAGATAATCTATTTGGCATCAGTGCTCATACTGATTACGAAGTTTTCACATTACTGACACAATCTGAAAAAGGATCAGAACTCAAACATAGATCAGGAGAATGGCAACTGGTTGAATCCAATCGTTATGAAATAATAGTTATGTTAGGTGACATGCTTGAAGTAATGACTAACGGTCTTGTCAAAGCAACTCCTCATAGAGTTCCACCAACATCATGGGAGCGATATTCTATTACACGGTTCTGTGCAATAGATGGTCATCACGAAGTTAGTCCACTAGAACAATTTGTAGATGAAACTAAAGGTCCATTGTATGAACCAGTGAGTCAACAGAAAAATATCAAAGATGGTCTAGCGCAAGCTTCTGCGAACTCTGAAGCCATGCTTAAAGAAAGCAGAGTTGATGATAGATTCAAGAATCAGAAAAGCAATCTTTAAACTACTATTCTGCGAAAATCGCCCACTTCGCAAATGGAGTTACCCAAGCAATCTTAATGACCATACAACAAATAATATACAGGGTTAAAACGGTCCCAATATTACCGCGAATAGCGCCACTGATCATTCCATGCTTAGGGTCATCCGAGTTTCGATTCCTGCCATAACGAATAACGTCCGGGGTAATACTTATTGCTGCCATTAACCAGAATGCAAAATAACCATTCCAAGCCCAAGGGGCATTATGCAAACCTCCCCAAGATTCAATGAGCATTAATC
>CAZLQT010000038.1:0-12542 GCA_964561815.1 uncultured Woeseia sp. | reverse complement strand
TTGGACGAATTGGGTACACTTCTAAGAAACCAGAAATCATGGGCCAGCCTAGAGGTCATGAGACCTTTCATATCACTAAACACGGAGATGGCAAGCTTACCTTGAGAGCGCATTGTGAAATAGAAGAACCTGATCCAAAAGTCATGCGCGATGTTATTTTGTCTACAGATCATAACAATCGACCTATGGATTGTTTTATTCGCTTGACTGTGGGCGACGAATTTATGGGTTCTGGCTGGTTTCGTTTTGATTTAGACGAAACTGGAGACGGCATTATCGAGTGTGAATCTTATGGGCCATCGATTGATCGGATCTCACAAAAACAAAAAACCAACGGAAGATTTCATTCTTTTGGTACTCATCCTATCGTTGGAGATGGGTTTAATTGCAAGTCTATTGATATTTCAAACGGCCCTGTCTTAGAGCAGATGAGATGTTTTATGCCATCCCTTGATCATAGAGGCGCCACACCACCTATGATCTCTGAATTAACCATAGGCTGCCAATATCACGGCAAGGAAGAGATTACCGTCAAAGCGGGAACTTTCATGTGTCACCATTTTAGTTATATTGATGAAGTAGGGTTCAATGAGGGTGTTAAGCATCCGCCATACGAAATATGGTTGAGTGAAGATGATTTTATTGCCGTCCGTGCTTCAGTTACTGGTTATATGCAGACCTATTATGAATTGGAAGAATTGATCTACGATTAAATTACAGGATCTGTAATCTGACCAAATGCTGAGCTGACCACTTCTAATTTATCTTGGTTAGCTTGAAATCTGATGCCAATGCCTCCTTGCTTTTCCCAGGCATAAATATTATGAGGTCTATCATCAATGAGAATATTCTTTGTTCCTTTGTGCATTGCATAATCTCCTTTCGACCTCTCTATGAAGATTTCAGAAGGGGGCGGTGAAAGATTATTGTTGATCCAGACTCTTTTCCAGTGAGCACAATTTTCTTCATCGCTTTCCAAAGGCGAGGAAAGGATAGAATAACTTCCTGCATAATCTATGGTCATTCTAATCAGTTCATCACAGCACCATGTTTTGGGGATTGTGCCAAAAAAATCACTGCCAATAATGGCATCGAGTGTTTCTGCTAACTTAGAGGGTCCTAAATCCTTCCAATGGTTAACTTTGGCAAAATTGGAAAACGCGCCAAAAAAGTCAGCTAGCACACCGTCCATATCAAGGAAAACAATAGGCCGATTGTTCACAGAGACTATATGCTTAAAATTTTCATTCCAAAAAATCTTGAAAGAGCAATCACTGGACGCCATTGCCATGGAAGAATATAGGTCTTTTTACCACCTTTTATTGCATTCACCATTTTCTTGGCAGCAACATCAGCATCCATAAGAAACGGCATCTTAAATTCATTAACATCGGTCATTTCGCTCTTGATGTAACCGGGGCATATTGTCGTCACCTTAACATTATGCTTTTTGAGCGTTGTCCTCCAGGTATCACCTAATCTCCTAACTGCAACTTTTGAGGCAGCGTATCCCCCAAAGTAGGCAGGCGCAGTGAAGCTTGCAATTGAGGACATAATGACAATATTGCCTGATTTTTGAGATTTCATCGTCGGCACAAAGGGAACAATAGAGTTTGTTAAACCGATAATATTAATGGTTAAATTTTGATTAATTTTTGTAGGATCCCCTGAAGAAAGGTTGTCTGACGCAGCCACTCCTGCGTTAGCGACAACAATATCAATACCTTCTTTGTCAAAGCCAACAAAATCTTTTGCAACAGACATTGATTCTTTTGTATTTGAGACATCAAGCGAATAGTTTTTTACATCCTTAGCGCCTAATTCCATGCATTTGGTTTTGACTGTTTCAAGTTTTTCTGATCGTCTTGCAGCCAGACCGAGGACTGCACCTTGGCTAGCATACTCATAAGCAATTGCCTCACCAATGCCGCTGCTGGCACCCGTGATAAATATTTTTTGATTCGATTTCATAATCCTGTTCCTTATTATTTAGGTCATACAATTTATCTTAATTATTTCACTCTTGCATTAATTTGATGGTTTCCTCAATCAACCAAATCCTGTCTTGACCCCAAACAGTAAGCAGCTCTTCCTCAGCAGCATTTAACAATGTCATTGTGGGGACTCCCCATTTACCCAAAGCAAAAAGAGTTTCTCTATTAGTGTTGGCTTCAGATCTCCAATCATCTGTATCCAGAACAGTCTTTGCTTCTTCCCAATCTAATCCCGCCTCTTTAATGATAGCTTCTAATGATTTATCCATATAACCATGTATTCCCTCAGCCCAAACCGATTTTGCAAAGGCATGTAGGTATTCCTCTTCTTTGTGATTATCTTTGGCATACTCAAACATGGAATAGCATCGCTCCACAGCTTTACCCACAGGATCAATAATATTTCCAAAAGGGGTATTGTTTTCCTCAGCTATTCGTTTACAGTCTTTGATAATATAAATGCCTTTTTCAGGGTTAATTTGCATGCCTCTCATTACCATCGGTAGGATAATTTTATATCTAAGTTCCACATTATATTTTTCTCGAAGCTTGGCCAGAGGCTTCATCGCTAGATAGCTATAGGGACTTCTTGCAGACCAAAAAATATCAATACATAACTTTGATTTTAGATTGTTTTCTATGTTCGGTGATTCCTCTCTATTCACTAACCAACCTTGCTTGTTTTTTTTCGCTCCTAAACTATCAAGGCGTTTTTCAAGGTATGGCAGGCGATCAATAGCCCAATAACATTCACCCTCGTAAGCGAAAACACCGCCAAAATAATGACCCATTTTCTTCCTTGTAGCATTATTCTTTTCTAATATCTCGGACAATGAATCTTCATTCATGAGGTTATCTCTGCCATTCATATTTTTTAGAGCATCTAAATCTTTAGACCAAATGAATTCGCCCACTTTTACAGCATTATCTGCGAACAGTTCTGTTGGTGAGTTGATTAAAATGGATTGAGCTAATCTTAGAGTCTCGTTATCAATTTCGTTCGTTAGGGGCTTAAAATCAAGATTAAAATAAGGCGCGATCATTGCTGCGTCTTCAACACTATGTTGATGATACATTTGAGGTTCAGGAGTTGATGATTCAGGGGGCCGCCCAACAACGACAGGTACAAGATTAATATCATATTCATCGTTTAAGGGTTTGAGCATTTGTGCACACAAATGACTATAAGGGTCATTTACTTGGTGGAAATAATAAACTGTATGAGGTCGCTGTTCCTTTTTACGTTTTTGCTCTCTCTTTAATCTGATCTTTTTTTGGATGGATGGATTCAGCATATAGCTGATATATCGATTCCGAAGTTCAAGCTGTAACCACTTAAAAATATTCATGTGATTTATGCTAGTGCTGGAAGGACTTTTTCTCCTATCATTTTCAGACCTGCCATCGGGTCATCAAATAAACGTATTGATAAATCTGTCATTCCAGCTTTTTTAAATTCATAAAATCTTTCAAGCTCTTTATCAATATCATTTAAATCTCCAGCTGAACTTAGGTCGGACACCAATTTTGATACAAGTTCTTCAGGAACATTTTCTATAATACCTGATCGACTTATATAGGCTTTTGCAAATTCATTCTCGGGACCTGCATTGTAGTTATCGATAACGATCTGTGCTTCCTCTTCATTTAAAAAATGATGCAGTGAGAAAGGCGGCAATAAAGACCCACGAAAAATCAATTCTCTTCGTGCTTCTTTAAATGATGCTTCTTTATCTTCTTTAATATGCCAGGCCCAGAAATTTCCAATTCTAAAGTCCTCAATTTCATCCTCTCGTTTTGAGAGGCCTGTTTTAATATCTTTCATGGCATCTTCAAGCATTGGTAGAGCGACATCACTCATTTGGAGACCATCTGCATACTGACCACCAAGTCTAAGCATTTGTGGTTCAGTGGAGCAGGTGTATATTTTTGGACGATCAGACTGCGCCCAAGTAAATCCTTGCATATAGGGTCTAGTGATTTTGAAAATATCACCTTCAAATTTTAAATTAAATTTCTTTTCAGAAGCACTTGTTAGGATTTCAACTGCTTCTTTAACAGCTCTGATGATTCGGAATGGTTGGAGACCAGGACAACTATCTTTTACGCATGAAAACTTCATTGCTCCCAGAGTTCCACCTCCTGCACCAACTGCGATAATTGCTCTTCCATTAGACAGTTCATTTAGAGTCAGCAGCGCATTAGCCATTTTTAGTGGATGCATTTCAAAGGGACTTACTGCTAAAGGCCCAAGAAGAATTTTTTTTGTTTGTTGTGCAGCAGGTATTAAGCTCATAAAGGCATCCCATTGCTGATGATAGTTTGAAGCCCAGAGTGCCCTGACTCCATATTCTTCTGCTTTCACTGCCAGTTCGGCAAGTTCATTCGGATGCAAGTCTGGTTCCAGTATAATCTCTATATCCATAATTTATTTTTCCTGGCGTTGGTGGTCCCAGACAGCTTCATTTTCATTTTCGTCTCTCGCTAACTTTCTGGCAACAACAAAAAAAGCATCAGATAAGCGGTTGAGATATTTCAACGAGTTTGGATTAACTTCTTTTTCTGAAGCTAGTTTTACTAGCTCTCTTTCAGCTCTTCTGCAGATTGCTCTAGCTAGATGAGTTCGAGAGGATTGAAGATTGACTCCAGGAACAACAAATTCTTTCAATGGCGGTAATTGACTGTTAATGCTTTCTATGAAAACTTCAATTTTTTCTACTTTCTCTTCATTGATAGATTTAAATTCTGGAGCCGATAGCTCTCCAGCAATATTGAATAGGTCTTGTTGAGCATTTATCAAAAATGCTTGTATATTTTCAGAAAGATCTCCTTCTGCCACTAAAATTCCAATAGCGGCACTTAATTCATCAAGGCAACCATAAACTTCAATTTGTTGATCGTATTTCGGTACGCGTTGATTGCCACCCAGGTCAGTGGTTCCATCATCACCTTTTTTTGTAAAAATTTTTGTTAAACGATTACCCATCCATTTATCTTAGCGTTTATTTATATTATGAAGCAAAAAGTTTAGCCGTTGGGGAAATAAACAAAACCAATATTTATTTTTCTGTCAGGAGTGACATACCCATTTGCGAGTGTGTACTTTTCTTTGCCCAGGTTTGTTATTGATCCATTAAAGATCCAGTTACTATTAAGGCGATACTGGATTGAAGTATTTGCTAAAGTGTAAGCTCCTAGAACAACATTTCCAAAATCGGTTCTCGATGAATTTTTTTCTAAATTCAAATTAATTGTTAGTTTATTAAATGTACGCCTTAAACCCATATTTATTGAATTCTTTGGTCGTCGAAGTAACTGGCTAGAAGTGGTTAAGTTTTGAGGATCTTGCAGTGTGGCATTAAGGCTTAGAATCCAATTATTTATAGCTTTTTCAAAGATAACATCAAACCCAGAAGTTTTTGATTCTTCAATATTGTAGAGCCTGAAATCGCTATAATTAAAGGCAATTAGATCTTTGATCCTATTATCAAAGTAACGAAGGTCAAAATTGCTAGAGGAATTAGGTTGGTAATTAAGACCAACACTTATTTTTTCTGAATATTCAGGACGAAGTGAGGGATTGCCACCAAAACCATAGAGATCAAAAGAAGAGGGATTTCTATGAGCTTTACCTGCGCTGAATAGTAATCTTGTTTTAGAGTTAATTCGATAACCATACTCTAAGTTCCAACTTATTGTATCTTCAATATTTTCTTTATTGTTCAGCCTGAAAGCCATTAAGAATTGGTTTTTCCCAGATAAAAAAATATTTTCAAAAAATACAGCTCTGTTACTCAACTCAGAATCAATGCCTAAACCATAATTGCTGGCTTCAAATTCTTCATTTTCAAAAATAATTCCAGCTACCAACTGGTTGTTCGAATTCCATTTAAGATTATTTTTCCACTCAAGAATAAATTTC
Organism: uncultured Woeseia sp.; assembly: GCA_964561815.1. Taxonomy (GTDB): domain Bacteria; phylum Pseudomonadota; class Gammaproteobacteria; order Steroidobacterales; family UBA11654; genus CACPJA01. The sequence continues at coordinate 6,626 of CAZLQT010000038.1, read as the reverse complement.
TTAGAATGATTGAAATCGTTGCTGTCATTCTGATCAAGGAAATCTTTATTCATTCCCAGGTGCAGACTTGATGACCACAATTCATTTTTCTTTTGATCAATATTGAAACTCATTGAAGTATTATCAAAGTCCTGACTGATTGGGTTAAAGAAGAAATCAAGGTAGTCTGTGGTTCCCTGGCTGTTCCAGATACTCGCTTTTAAAGTTGAGTTGCCCCACTGTTGATCAAAGAAACCTTTAACCGATTTATTATTATGAGGACTATTGATATTGCTCTCTTCTTTACTGGGAAAGCCAGTTGTATCGTAATGATTCAATTGCAACCCCATACGACCATTGAGGACTTCGGTGGACGCGAAAAGATTAGTAACTTTAGTGTCATCCGATCCGTATTTAAATCCTATATTTACACCCTGCTGATTCCGTTTAGTAAATATATGAATGACACCGCCAACAGCATTTGATCCATACAAGGATGCCCTTGGGGACTTAACGATTTCAATTTTTTCGATCATATCTGGGTGAATATTCTGAATTGCTGCTATGCCTGTTGCCGAGTCATTAATTGCTATTCCATCAACCAGAATTAAGACCTGATTACTATTTGATCCCTGCACAAAAATAGAAGCTAATTGCCCTGGCCCGCCATTTGTAGAAATATTAATTCCAGCAACAGAACTGAGCAATTCAGCAATGCCATTAACTCCAGATAATTCAATATCTAACTGATCGAGCACTACAACAGGAACAATGACTTGATCAACTGACAATTCACTCTTAGTGGCTGTAACAATCAATTCATCAATGCTTGAAGAATCTTGAGCCGAAATTGATTGGGAGAGAATCAGAAGTAAAAATGCTACTGAAAAAATTTGTCTCATTGCCATCCTTTTCTTTGAAAATTATTAATTATGCGATGGATAGGCTAAACCTATAATGAGAAAGCGTACCCACCGTACTTTTTTATTGAGCAGGTCTCCGGGCTGACAAGAATTTTCTCCTATACACCTTCCCATCTTTCGACAGTGGTTGAAGAGTTAGGCTCTTCAGTATGGAGTTAACTTGATCACCGTTGCGGGGGCAGCGTTGGATTTTTTATCACCAACTTCCCAGACAGTTCACTAACTGAAACTCAATGACGATATAGTAATACCTATTAAATGAATTGTAAATTAGGGTTGTAGTCTTTTGATTGCCCAATCATTTGATGCCTCGATACCCGAAGAGGTTATGGCGAGTGTTCTCTTAAAAGATAATCGATCATGAAAGCGATCTTTTTGGTTTAGCCATAATTCTATTTCTCTAATCCATATTTGATAACCGCCCCAGAATTCAGGTCTAGGAATGTTGATATCTGATGACTCTAGTTGGCTTTCTTTAACATTAAATTTATCCTTGGTTTGCTGAAATTGATTATCAAGCGATTCCCTGTTTTCGACAATTTGGCTTTGATGGCTAGCCCAGGCTGAGAGTTGGCTTCCGATATCTCTTGTAGCAAAATACTTATCACTGTCAACTTCTGGAGATTGAACTATTGTTCCTCTCACTCTGACTTGATAGCCAAAAGTATCCCAATGAAATAATCCAGAACATTCGCTGTTAACCCCAATCTCCTTGGCTTTATTAGACTCATAATTAGTGTAAAAAACCAAATAGCCTAATTTTTCATTGACCTCCTTACAGAGCACCATGCGTGAATTGGGCCTACCTTTAGCATCAATGGTTGATATAGACATCGAATTTGGGTTCGGTTGAATTTTTGACTGCACCGCATCATCCATCCATTCTTTCAGAATTAACACTGGATTCTCAATATCACTTTTTCTTATCTCAGAGACCATAAACTAAATAGATGTTTTGCTATAATTATCACTTCAGCACAATAATAGATTCAGATTATCAAGAATAGGAAGTTAAATACAAAAACAAAATGATTATTCTGTACAGATAGATGAAAGATTTAGAAAAATTAAGATCAAAGCTAAGCGAGGTGGATTTAAAAATTATTGATTTAATCCATCAGCGACAAGTTTTGGCTGAAGAAATAGGAGCCTATAAAAGAGAGAAAGGCCAACCCACTAGAGACTACATCAGGGAAAAGCAAGTTATTGATTTGGCTCAGTCGCATGCAAGTAGTTTGGATTTAGACAAAGAATTGGTTGTTGATTTGATGCAACTGCTTATAAAGAGTTCATTGAAGACACAAGAATTTGCCCGAGTAAAAGAAGAGGGCCAGGGTAGCGGTAAGAAAGCCCTTGTTATTGGCGGAGCAGGAAGAATGGGAAGTTGGTTTGCCGAGTTCTTGATGATTCAAGGTTACAGTGTCGACATAGCGGATCCAAATGCAACTGACTCCTTGTCAAAACATTTCCTATCTTGGGAAGAGACAGACGATGATTACACGATCACAGTGGTTGCGGCACCCTTAAGGCAGTCAATAGAGATACTCCAGGGAATGCTGAGATTAGAAAGACAGGGAATAATTTTCGATATTGCTTCGATTAAATCACCTATTCAGAACATATTAAAAGATATGGCCGATCAAGGGATGAGGGTAACATCGATACATCCTATGTTTGGTCCAGACAGCGATCTTTTAACCGGTAAACAGATTATTTTTATGGACATCGATCAACACAATAGTCAGCAAACAGTTAAGAAATTGTTTGAGTCCACAACAGCACAGTTAATTGAAATGTCGATTGAAAATCATGATTATGCAATTTCTTATGTTCTCGGGCTCTCGCATATGGTTAACATTGCATTTGCTAAGGTTTTAGCTTCAAGCGAGAAAGAGAGGGAACCGCTTCCTGAGTTATCAAGCACTACTTTTAAAGATCAATTGAATGTTGCAAAAAGAGTAACGGATGAGAATCCACATTTATATTATGAAATTCAACATCTAAACGAGCACAGTCTAAAAACAATTCAAGAACTGAATACAGCGATAAGCGATATAACTGAAGCAATTACCCAAGGTCACGAAGAAGAATTTGTAACAATGATGGAAAAAGGCAAATCTTATTTTGTAAAGGATAAATAGATTTAGGGATTAAGAAATGGGGGACTTAATTTTTGATGACGGGTTTCGTGCAAATGTTGGAATTGTAATTTTTAATCAAAAACAACAAGTTTTCTTTGCCAAAAGACGATATCAATCAGGCTGGCAATTTCCTCAAGGTGGTATCCAGTTAGGTGAGAGTCCAAAAAAAGCTATGTTCAGAGAGCTTCTTGAAGAAACTGGTCTTGACAAGAAAAGCGTTGAAGTTATCTATGTTTCTGATCATTGGTACGATTATCGAATACCTAAAAAAAGTATTCGAAAGGCCACAAAGGGAACAACTGTTATCGGTCAAAGGCAAAAATGGTTTTTATTAAAATTAAAAGACCAATCAACAAGTATTGTTTTGAATTCCAGTTCTGAACAAGAGTTTGATTCTTGGAAATGGATAGCACCAGATTTATCGATAAAACAGGTTATTGGCTTTAAACAAGATGTTTATAAAAAGGTCATAAGTGAATTTATACCTTTTATAGAAGCCTAGAACTTTTTATAATCACCTTTAAATAAACACAAACACAGCAATGCAAGAACAACCGATTATATTTACAGATTCTGCCGCACTTAAGGTAGGGTCACTTTTGAAGGATGAGGAAAATTCAGATTTAAACCTTAGGGTTTATGTCACCGGAGGAGGTTGTGCTGGATTTCAGTACGGGTTTTCCTTTGACGAAAATAAAGATGATTCTGATACCGTAGTAATAAAACATGGGGTTAGCCTTATTGTGGATCCCATGAGTATCCAATATCTTATGGGGGCTGAAATAGACTTCCAAGAGGACCTTCAAGGCGCTCGTTTTGTTATCAAAAATCCTAATGCTAATACTACTTGTAGCTGCGGATCATCATTTTCATAAGATCATCTTTTGAAAAGAACAGTTTATCTAAACGGCTCCTTCATCAGAGAAGATCTAGCTAATATCTCAATATTTGATAGAGGCTTTTTATTTGCTGACTCTATTTACGAAGTCACTGGAGTTATTGATTCAAAATTAGTTGATAACAATAAGCACTTGAATCGACTCAGAAATTCTTTGAAATTTATGAATATAGATTTAACGATTACAGACAATGAAATTGAGACTATCCAGAAAGAATTGATAGAAAAAAATGACTTAGATAACGGGGTGGTATATTTACAAATCAGCCGGGGTTCAGAAGATAGAGATTTTTTATACTCTGAAGATATAGAGCCAACAGTGGTGATGTTTACTCAAAGAAAAGATTTCTTTGAGGACCCAAAAGCATTAAAAGGGATTAGCGTGATCACTCAAGAAGATAATCGGTGGAAATTTAAGGACATCAAGACAACTTCATTGCTAGGCAGTGTTTTAGCAAAGAATGAAGCTATTCGGAAGGGCGCTGATGATTCTTGGTATACCAAAGATGGGTTTGTAACTGAGGGCGCTGCAAGCAATGCATTTATCGTCAATAAAGAAAAAGTGATTAAAACTCATCCATTATCTTCTGATATCCTCCCTGGCACCACTAGATCGACAGTATTTGAAATTGCAGAATTATTAGATTTAACCGTTAAAGAAGAGCCTTTTTCTGTTGATGAAGCAATCGATTCCGAGGAGGCATTTATAACAGGAGCAGGAACTTTAGTTATTCCTGTGATCAGAATAAACCAAAGTCTAATTGCTAACGGACAACCAGGAAAGATTACATATGCAATTAGAGAGAAGTACTTAAGTATTGCCTTAGATTAATTAAATGTTTTTTCCAAATAAACATCTATTTATTCATATCCCAAAGACGGGTGGAACTAGCCTCGAGTATGCAATCTCCAATAAATATTTTCATTCCAAACAAGGCGTAGACAAAGCGGATAATCCCTATAAGAAACTTCTAAAAAATAGTCAGCTAGGAAAATTGAATAGAGCTAAAATTGAAGAGATGTCCTATGAAGAATTTACTATCCATGGTCATTTTAAGAAATTAGGAAAAGGGAAGGGAGGTCATCCTCATAGTTTCATCTCTGAATATGATGAGTATTTAGATATTGATGATTATTTAAAATTTGTTGTTCTAAGGAACCCTTTTGACCAAGTGGTTAGTTTGTATAATCAATTAAGAAAACAGGTTGAAATTTCTTCATTGGAATCTTTCATATTAGGCGATGAATTGCATACCATTGAAAAATACGATCACTACATTAATCAGTATGAATTTACACACATCGATGGAGACTTAAGGGTAGATAAAGTGTTTGTATTCGATCGTTATGATAAGGCACAAAAATTTGTAGAGGATGCTTTTAACTTAAGGATTGATAAATCTTTGAGACTTTGGAAAACCGAATATACCGATGAGTCTCTTTCAACCAAAGCAAGAGATCATTTTGAGTCTCAGCACCATAAATCAATCGAACTATATAATAGATTTATTTGAATTAGTTATGGGTTGTGAATTTCACCAAGTCTGACTTTCTTTGTGGATCCTGTTACACCTGATAGATCTAAATTTTGATTCTTTAATCTCAGATAAGCTAGATAAGCAAAGCCAGATGCTTCAACCCATTCAGATTTTAATCCCCAATCATCAGTTCCATAGATCTTGCCTTTATAGAGTTTAATGATTCTTTCAACAAGATATTCATTCTCAGAGCCACCTCCGCATATTGCTGCTTCACTAATGCTAGTAAGTGTATTCAGGTAATCTGAGATAATTCTTGCTGTCAACTCTATAAGTGTTGATTGTACATCTTGAGGCTCTATATTCTGTTTGAATATATTTAAATTTGATTTTATCCAATTGAAATTAAAATAGTCAGACCCAGTGCTTTTTGGAGGTGCAATGCTAAAAAAATCGTCTTCTAAAAATATATCTAGAAGGTTTTGATTAGTATTCCCTTGCCTTGCCCAAAGACCCTTATCATCGTACTTTTTCTTTTCATGAGTTTGGATCCATGAGTCAAGAAGAATATTTCCTGGACCCAGATCATGTCCTCTCAATGGGTTTTCATCTAAAATACTGATATTTGATATACCCCCAATATTTATTACTGCTCGATTTTTGTTTGGAATTCCAAATAACCAAGAATGAAAAACAGGAGCTAAAGGAGCGCCTTGACCACCAGCATTTATGTCAGCACTTCTGAAATCAGCAACACAAATAATCCCAGTTTTTTGTGCTACGAGTTTGGCATCACCAATTTGAACACTTCTAGGGATTGCTGCATTTGGATCATGCGCTATGGTTTGTCCATGTAGTCCAATAGCAGTTACCTTTTCCTTTTTTATCTTGTAGGTTCTTAGTAATTGATTTACCGCATTTGCATATTCACAGCCAAGCTCACTATCCAATTGAGCAATAATTTTTGAGTCTTGTGCCTTTTCCTGTCTGGTAATTTCTAGAATTTTTGTTCTTAGATGATTAGGAAACTCAAAATTTACTCCGCCGACAAAAGAAAAATGATTATCTTCAATCCTAATAGCAACTATATCAATAGCATCAACACTGGTTCCAGACATGATCCCGATATAAAGGTTGTTGATTGGAGCTTGTGTTTGAATCATTTATATACCGGTTATTTATTCATCTATATAATAACAATTCATGC
>CAZLQT010000037.1:0-13048 GCA_964561815.1 uncultured Woeseia sp. | reverse complement strand
AAAAAATAGCTATTGGCTCAAACCCAAATTTTAGAATAATTATTGATTTAAAGAGGAGCTATGACGGCAGCAGAAGGTTGACAGCAGCTTCTGTGAATAAAGCAAACTTAATTGTTGCGATAGATCCGGGACATGGAGGCAAAGACCCTGGTGCTAGAGGTAGTAAAGTCATAGAAAAAGATTTGGTATTAAAAATTGCTATACGCTTAAAAAAACTTATAGATTCTGAGAAAGGAATGACCGCATTTTTAACTAGATCAGATGATTCATTTCCATGCCCGGGTAAAGCGAAGAACTGCTCCCAACGTGAATCTCTAAATGAACGAATAAGAAGAGCCAAGGAGGGCAATGCACATGTATTGATTTCTATTCACGCTGATGCATTTAGTGATCCAACTGTAAGAGGCGCAACCTTATATGCACTTCCAGATGCTAAAAAAATACCAAAGGGAAGCAATTACAAAGTTATGTACCGCCCCAAATCCAGAGTAAAAGTTAAATTGAATAAGGGGGTTTCTAACAGATCATTCTCAAGATTAAGATCCTCGCAAGTTGATGCCTATGATCAAAGTGTCGATTTGGGTAACTTTATACTTCAAGAAATGAAGAAAGATATTCGAGTGAGAAAACTGACTTCAAGAGAAGCTCCTTTTGCAGTTCTCAAATCTACTCAAGTTGCTTCAGTGTTAATAGAAACCAGCTACCTTTCTAATAAAAAAGATGAAGCTTTCCTGGTTAACATCAAAAATCAAGATAAGATTGCTAAAGCAATTGTTAGAGGCTTAAAATCATATTCCTTAAATACAAAAAAAGAGCTATCAAGATAAATGGACATTGATATTATTCTTGAGCCTGATTTGGACCCAAAGCAAATCAATGAACTCGGAATCAAAGCTGAGGAATATGGGATAAACGCTATTTGGACATCTAATTATTTTGCCCATTGGGACCCTTTTTTAAGCTTAATTCCACTAGCTCAAACAACCAAAAAAATTAAATTTGGGCCTTTAGCCGTAAGTCCTTTTGAGATGCACCCACTAAAAATAGCAAACTCATTGATTACTCTTAATGAGATGAGTCAAGGAAGGGCTCAAGTTGCTGTTGGAGCAGGTGAGGGCAATATTACTGCTATGGGGCTTAGGGCACCTAAAAAGATAGTGCTAGCCGTAAGAGAGGCACTTGAAATAATTATTATGGCCTCAAAAAACAATCTTGGCGATCAATATGATGGCGAAATATTTTCAGTCAATTTACCGTGTGATTACTCATGGGCCATTTCGAAGAGGCCAAAGGTTTATGGGACTGCTTACAAACATATGATGATGCGTATGGAAGGCAGGATTGCTGATGGAGTATATATTGGAGCCACGCCACCAGAAATTATCTCACCAGCGATTGAAAATATTAAAATAGGTGTTGAAAAAAGAACTGATAATAACAAGGAGATAGAAATTAACAGTTTTTGGGCTTGGCACATTAAAAAAGACAAAGAGGAAGCATTTAGAGAATCGAGAAGGGAGCTAGCTTGGAGGGCAAGAAAATTAGAATTAGAACTTCTTAAACATTATTTCAGTGAGGATGATTGTAAATTAATCAGAGATAATTTTGATTCGTTTGTTGATGCTTATTTTGATCGTTCTGGCGACATAAAGAACATTCCTAAAAAACTTTCCAATGAATTGTGTGTTGTGTTTACTTCTACAGGTGGTGAGGATGACATAGAAAGAGAGATTGATCGCTATAAATCTTTTGAAGCAGCAGGCCAGACTCAACTATCTCTAAGACTTCATGATGATCCAATGGAGTCACTAATCTTAATTGGTGAGAGGGTGCTACCTCATTTTAAGTAAATATTGATAATATGACTCAATCAGTAATTACATTAAGGGGTCCAACAGCCTCTGGTAAAACTCATTTAGCAATTGATTTAAGCAATAAATTACCTCTTGAAATCATTAGTGTTGATTCAGTAATGGTCTATAGAGGACTTAATATAGGTTCTGCTAAACCGGATCAAAAAACCCTTGAAGATTATCCTCATCATCTAATAGATATATGCGACCCAAGTCTTAATTATTCGTTGGGGGATTTCTATGAAGATGTTAATAATGCAATTAGTATTGTTCTCAGAAAAGGAAACACGCCTATACTTGTCGGTGGAACAATGATGTATTTTAATGCACTTATCAAAGGGTTAAGCGATCTCCCATCCTCCAATCAGATAATAAGAAAAAATCTCGAAGACGAGGCTGATGCAATCGGCTGGCCTGAGTTACACAAGAGGCTTTCAAAAATTGACCCTCTTTCTGCAGAGAGAATCAAGCCTAACGATAAACAAAGGATACAAAGAGCTCTGGAAGTCTATGAGTTATCAGGCAAGCCTTTGAGTTCTTTTTTCACAGATAATCATAAAAAATCAGACTATGACTTTTTTAATATCAGTTTGTTTCCCGATGATCGCCAAACTCTATACAAAAGGATAGAGACAAGATTTGATCAAATGCTCGATCTTGGTTTTGTTGAAGAGGTTAGGTCTCTTTTGGATCGTCCAGAATTAAATTCTTCCCATAATTCAATGAAATCTATTGGATACAAAGAGATATGTGCATACATAGAAAATAAACAAAGTTTAATGGAGGCTAAAGAACAATCAACCGTAGCGACTAGGAGGTTAGCTAAAAGACAATTAACATGGCTAAGGGCATTAGATGATTCTAATAAATTAAACACTTTTGATAATGATTTAAATAACAAGTTATATAATCTTATCTCAGAAAAAATTAATCTTTAGAGGGTGATTTGAAAAATTCGTTATCAGATCTAAAAACCTACTTAGTTGTAGTCAATTCACCTAGAGGCTCTATTGAAGGTGATAATGAAGAATTCATTTCACTCACCTTATCAACTGGGTCATCGATTAGTGGAATTACTTATGTGAATTCAAAAGTTTTCAATCGAAATACTTTAATTGGTAAAGGCAAAATAGAGTCAATTAAGGAAGATCTTGAACGCATTGAAGCTGATCTGATCATATTTAATAGAGGGTTATCGGCTTCTCAAGAACGAAATTTAGAAAAAATTCTGAAAATACCGGTTATAGATCGATCAAGATTAATATTGAATATTTTTGCGAAACGAGCAAAAACCAACAGTGGTAAATTGCAAGTTGAACTAGCACAACTTAAGCATCTCTCTACCAGATTAGTCAGGGGTTGGACACATCTGGAAAGGCAAAAAGGGGGTATCGGTCTGAGAGGACCCGGTGAGAAGCAATTAGAAACTGACAGACGTCTTTTGAACAAGAGAATTAAATCAATTGAGTCAAAGCTGAGAAAATTAAGAACACAAAGACTTACTAATAGAAAATCACGAAATAAACTTATGAAAAATATAGCCCTAGTTGGCTACACCAATGCAGGGAAATCGACTTTATTTAACACATTGAGTGATTCAAACACTTTAGTTGCAGACAAGATGTTTGCCACATTAGAACCTGTCTTTAGACCGATTAATATTTCGAAAAAAAGAAAAGTTGTAATTAGTGATACTGTTGGATTTATAAGAGAGTTACCCAAAGAGCTAATTGAAGCCTTTCTTTCAACACTAGAAGAAGTGAGTAGTGCAGATCTTATCTTGCATGTTCTCGATTCAAGTGATCGCTCAATGCTTCAGCATAAACAATCTGTGGAGAAAATCTTAAAGCAAATAGGCGCTGATCAAATACCCATAATTTATGCTTATAATAAAGCTGATTTACTTAAGACAGATTTAAATACGATCAATACATTTGATCACATACAAATTTCAGCTAAAAATGGCACAGGCATCAATTCCTTGCTTGAATCAATCTCTAGTAAAATTAACCCTCAACCTATAGAAACTACAATGAGGATTGGAGTCAATGAATCCAAAATAAGATCCGACATTTATAATATTTCGAATGTATTAGAGGAGTCTCTTATTGATGAAAATACATTAGAATTAAAAATCCAGATCGATGAAAAAAATTTATCAAGATTGAAAAAAAATAAAAAAATAAACACTTTTGAGAGTAAACTAAGCGACTCTGAGAATGAATATAATTTTAGTTAGGAGTTTAAGAAGATATGGCATTTAATGATCAAGGGAATGGTAAGTCACCGTGGGATTCTAATAAGGACCAACCACCTGATTTGGATCAAATAGTTGATGAATGGCAAAAGCGTTTTAATCAACTCTTTGGCGGCAAGTCAGGAGGTGGGAATATTCGAAAAGGTCCCCCTTCATCTCTACTAGTCCTAATGGGCCTATTTCTTTGGCTTCTCACAGGTTTATATCAGGTAGACGACTCAGAAAGAGGAGTCGTTCTTAGATTTGGTGAATATACTCAAACAACGACACCCGGACTGAAGTGGCACATACCTTGGCCTGTTGAGTCAGTTGAGATTGTCAATGTCAATGTTGTTAATCGATTTAAGCAACAAACAACTATGCTCACTTCTGATGAGAATATCATTGTAGTTGATCTGGTTGTTCAGTATAGAAAAACCAATCCAACGGATTACTTGTTTAATGTTCGTGATGCAGAGGAAACGCTAAGCGAAGTGAGTGAAGGTGCAATAAGAGAGGTCGCGGGAAAGACTAATTTAGATTTTATTTTAACTGAGGGCAGAAGTGAAATTGCAGTGCAAACCCAAGACCTAATTCAGGACACTTTGGATGAATATGGGACAGGTATATCGATAACCAAAGTTAATCTTCAAGATGCTAATTTTCCACTTCAAGTTGAAGATGCTGTCCAGGATGCAATCAAAGCGAGAGAAGACAAAGAAAGGTTTGCATTTGAAGCTGAAGCATATGCCAATGATATAGTTCCTAAAGCTAGAGGTGAGGCTGCGAGGATGGTCCAAGAGGCGGAAGCCTATAAATCTAAAGTCATTGCTGATTCAGAAGGTGATGCAGACCGTTTTAATAAGTTATTAGTTGAATATCAACTCGCGCCTAAAGTAACTAGAGATCGACTATATATTGAGGCTATAGAGAGTGTCTATTCAAATTCAAATAAAGTTCTAATGGATTCAGATGGTAGCGGCAATCTAATATATTTACCGATTGATAAATTACTTGAGCAAAATAAGAGAGACCAGGTACAAAGTTCTCCTATGCCTAACAGTTCAAGCAATAATTCTTCTCAGCAGAATCAGAATCAAGATCCTAGGATGAGGAGGGTAAGATAATGAGAAATATATTTATTTTTGGGCTTATTTTTATTTTTGTTGTGGTATCTAACGCTTTATTCACAGTTGATGAGAGGGAGCACGCTCTGAAATTTAGATTTGGTGAAATTATCCAAAGTAAATATGAGCCAGGGTTACACTTTAAAACACCATTTGTTAATAATGTTCAGAAATATTCCAAACAAATATTAACTATAAATAATCCACAGGAATTATTTCTAACTCAAGAAAAGAAAAACCTCTATGTTGATTTTTTCATTAAATGGAAGATTGCTGATCCTCAAGATTATTATCGTTCAACAGGAGGCGATGAACTGGTAGCAGCACAACGACTTCTTGAAACCGTAAAAGATGGGATTCGATCTGAATTTGCTAAAAGAACCGTTATAGAGGTGGTCTCTAAAGAGCGAAGAGAAATTATGTCAGAGATGCTGAGTGACGCGGCAATGAATGCAGAAACATTAGGTATAAATCTGATAGATGTTCGGGTTAAAAAGATAGAATTATCAGATGAGGTCAGTGAGTCTGTATACAACAGAATGAGACAAGAAAGAGCTAGGATAGCTTCTGAGCTAAGAGCAGAAGGCAGTGAATCAGCTACGAAAATCAGAGCAGGGGCAGATCGAGAAAGAACAGTTATTCTTGCTAATGCTTATAGAGAGTCACAGACCATAAGAGGTGAGGGCGACGCGACATCCGCTAATATTTACGCATCAGCATATAACCAAGATCAAGAGTTTTACTCATTTTATCGAAGCATTCAGGCCTATAAGAATTCTATAGGTACCTCAAATGACATATTGGTTCTGGATGGTGAGGGAGATTTCTTTAAGTATTTGAATAATCAGTTGCCAGAGGATTAGGTAATACCGTTAGGATGGGTTACGAGGTATTATTTATAGCTATTGCTTGCTTCCTAATACTTGAAGGTTTACTTCCATTTATTGCTCCGAGTTTTTATAAAAGTCTTTTACTTCAAATGCTTGAGGTTAATGATAATGCAGTAAGGTTGATCGGACTTGCATTAATTATCCTCGGTGTCATTATTCTTAATTTTATATAAGAGATAATTAGATTGACTAATTCATTAATAGTTATTGGTGCTCAATGGGGCGATGAAGGTAAAGGCAAAGTTATTGATCTCCTCACTAAGCAAGCACAAGCTGTTGTCCGTTTCCAGGGAGGACACAATGCTGGTCATACTCTAGTTATTAATGGCGAAAAGACAGTTCTTCATCTTATACCATCAGGAATATTTAACGATGTTAAATGTATTATAGGGAACGGTGTAGTTCTTCATATTCCAACACTTTTTGAGGAAATAGAGTCGTTAGGAGAAAAAGGGGTTTGTCTAGAAGATAACTTTCTCATTAGTTCACAATGCCCATTAATCCTTCCCACCCATATTCATTTAGATGAGGCCAGAGAAAAAGCACTAGGTAATAAAGCGATTGGAACTACAGGAAGAGGTATTGGTCCAGCTTATGAAGACAAGGTGGGAAGGAGGACTATTCACCTTATCGATCTTCTAGATCCTGATAAGTTTAGAGAAAAGCTTCGGAACTTGATGGAATACCATAATTTTTTATTAAAGAACCTTTATAGCTGTGAGACATTAGAAATTAAGGAAGTGGAAGAATTATGGCTATCATTTTCAACAAAAATTAGCCCCTTTGTTGCAGATACTTCACTTGTGATAAATGATTTATTAAACAAAGATAAGAAGATACTTTTTGAGGGTGCACAAGGCAGCATGCTTGATATTGATCATGGAACCTACCCATTTGTTACATCTTCAAACACAGTTGCTGGTGCGGCCTCAACAGGTACTGGTGTTGGCCCTGGTGTTCTGAATAAGATCCTTGGCATTACCAAAGCTTACACCACTAGAGTAGGCTCAGGACCTTTCCCGACTGAATTAGATGATGCGAATGGAAAGCATCTTGCAGATGTTGGAGTAGAATTTGGAGCAACCACTGGAAGACCTAGAAGATGCGGTTGGCTTGATTTGGTGGCATTAAGGAGAGCGATAATTAATAACTCAATTACACATTTATGCTTAACAAAATTAGACGTCTTAGATGGGCTAGAGGAAATTAATGTGGCGGTTGAATATGAACTTTCAGGTAAAGTTTTTCCAATTATGCCTAATCTCAATGATCAAGGCCTAGAAAAATGTAAACCCATATATAAAACTTTTAAGGGTTGGAAAGAACAGACATCAGGTATTAGGGAGATTGAAGATTTGCCAGATCAGGCAAAGGGTTTTATCTCCTCAATTGAAGAACTATTAGGAATAAAAATAGCTTTAGTGTCCACTGGACCTGACAGAAAAGACATCATAGTTTTAGAAGATATTTTTGATGGTTAAGAAAGTCTTTATTTATGGCATTAATCCTGTAGATGAAGCACTAACGCATCACCCAGAGAGGATTTCCCAAATCTATTGTTTGGAAAAAACGAATAATCCAAGGATAAAAAATATTATCAAGGAAGCAAATCATAACAAATTACAAATATCGTATGCTTCAAAGGATTCCCTTGAAAAGATAAGTTGCACAAATAAAAATCAAGGTATTGTTGCTGAAATACAGCAAAGAAATTTATTTGACTCAAAAACTGCAATTGCTTACTTAAGTGATATTGAAGATCCAGTTGTTCTTATTTTAGATGATCTTGATGACCCAAGAAATATTGGTGCTTGCTTTAGAACAGCTAATGCTGTGAAGGTCGATATGGTTGTTTTATCTAAAAACAGAGTTTCATTGGAGAGCCCAATAATTAGTAAAGTATCTTCAGGTGCATCTGAATTAACTAATACCGCTATAGTTTCTAATCTTTCACAGTTTATAGAAAAGTTAAAAGATACAGGATTTTGGATATATGGCACTTCAGGGGAGAGTGCAATTGATTATAGAACCGTTGATTACACAGAAAGCATAGCAATTATAATGGGTTCTGAAGCAAAGGGTATGAGACATCTAACAGAAAAAAAATGTGATCATGTTGTTTCTATACCCATAAATGGGGAGGTTGATAGCCTCAATGTTTCTGTTTCTTGTGGCGTCATCCTTTATGAATTAGTTAGGCAAAGAGTAAGTATTTAGTTTGAAAAATATTAATAATTCTAGTAGGATCGCCATCTAAATTATTAACCTTGCTGCACTTATATAATCTATAAGGTGGCTTTAACCAAAAGGTAAGAGTATGAGACATTACGAGTTAGTATTACTAGTTCATCCAGATCAGAGCGATCAGGTCCCTGACATGTTAAATCGATATCAGGAAACCATTAAAAAAGCTAATGGAATTATTCATAGAGTTGAGGACATTGGTAGGCTTCAACTTGCTTACACTATCCAAAATATTCTCAAGGCGCATTATGTTTTATTAAATATAGAGTGTGATGATAAGGTGATAAATGAGTTAGAAAACTCATTTAAATTTAATGATTCAATAATTAGACACCTTCTAGTGAAAACCTCTAAAGCTGAAACAGATCCATCTAAGCTTTTTTTAGCAAACAATAAAGAATCTGATATTAAAAAGAAAGAATCTTTAAAAGATAAAAAAGAAAGATCTAATGATATTGAAAAAGAATCTATTGAAAATAAAGCAGAGCCAGAAAAAGAAGAAATGTTAGAAAACCAATCTGAAGATACTTCAGAAGAAAACGAAGAGAAAACGGAAGAAGAAGATGAAAAGATCAAAGAATAAAAAAGGCTTCAAAAGAAAAAAGAACCTCAATCGCAATAAAAATAGGTATTGTTTTTTTACAGCTAAAGGAATTGAGCAAATTGATTATAAAGACATTGATATACTAAAAAAGTATATAAGTGAGACTGGTAAAATTATCCCTAGCAGAATTACTGGAACAAAGAGTCATTATCAAAAGCAGTTGGCTGTGGCTATTAAGAGAGCTAGGTATTTAGCTCTTTTACCTTATACGGACCAACACTCATAATTAAGGCAGTGGATATGGAAGTCATATTAAAAGAAGATATTCAGAATCTTGGCAAAATTGGCGATGTTGTAAGCGTAAAACCCGGTTATGGGAGGAATTATCTTGTCCCGCAAGGTAAAGCTGCTTTTGCGACCAAAGAAAACCTTAAAACTCTTGAAGCTCAAAAAGAAGAACTTCAGCGCAAGCAAGAAGAAGAATTAGTCATTTTGAAAGAACAATCCTCTAAATTTGAAAATCTATCTCTAACCATAGAGGCCAATGTTACAGAAGAGGGTACATTATACGGGTCAGTAGGTACCTTAGATATAGCCAATGCAGCAAAGGATAAGGGCTTTGAACTAGAGAGGAGTCTAATTAATTTGCCTGACGGAGCTATTAAAACCATTGGAGAGCATGAGGTTAATCTTATCTTTCATCCTGAAATCCAAGTAAAAATTAAGGTAGAGATTCTTGGTGGAGAAGTAGCTATAAAAAATACTTTGGATTCTGAAGAGGAAGACGATAATATCGATAGTCCTATTAATGAAAATGAAATCGTCGAAGAATCAGAATAAATGGCAAAGGCAGCTGAATCCAAAAAAAATATAGAATCACTAGGTCAATTATCATTACCACCTCATTCATCTGATGCTGAAGCTGCATTGATTGGTGGACTATTACTGGATTCTGAAAATCAAGCTTATGATAAAATAGCAGATATTGTTTCAGAAAGAGATTTTTATCACACTGAAAATAAAGAGGTCTTTACGGTTATCCAAAGTTTATCTGAGGAATCAAAAGTTTCAGATCTTCTAACAGTTTCCGATTACTTAGATTCATCGACTGATTTTGAGTCTAAACCTTCAATAGAATATTTAAGTGAAATCGTTGAGAGCACTGCTGGTAATTCCAACATAACGGAATATGCAAAGATCATAAGAGAAAAAGCGCTTCTTAGAGAATTAATTCAGATCAGCTCGGAAATTGCACAAAGCGCATATAAACCCGAAGGTAAATCACCTTCAGAATTAGTCGATATAGCCGAGTCACATATTTTTGAAATTGCCGAGAGAGGAAACCGTAATATGGTTTTTGCTGAAATGAGTGATCTTGTTAAGCAAACCTATGATGAACTTGATAAGAGATCCCAAGGCGGTGGAAAAATTACTGGTGTTTCATCAGGGTTTAGAGAGTTAGATAATCTCACAGCTGGTCTTCAAAATGGAGAATTAATAATAATTGCAGGAAGACCATCTATGGGTAAAACAGCATTCGCATTAAATATTGCTGAACATACTGCCCTTGCAGATGAGAATCCTGTAGCTATTTTTAGTATGGAGATGTCTGCCAGTTCATTAGCCCAAAGAATGATTTCTTCATTGGGTCGCGTAAATGCTCATTCAATAAAAACAGGACAATTAGAAGAAAAAGACTGGAATAGAGTTGATGGGGCAATTCAACAGATAAAAAATGCACCAATTTATATAGATGATACACCCTCATTAACCCCAATTGAGCTTAGGGCTAGAGCAAGAAGAATACAAAGAGAGAAGGGGTTATCGCTAATTGTAATTGATTACCTTCAGCTTATGTCAGTACATGGTAATAAGGAAAATAGAGCAACCGAGATATCCGAAATCTCCAGAAATCTAAAAGCTTTAGCAAGAGAATTGGATATTCCAATCATAGCCTTGTCTCAGTTGAACAGGAGTGTCGAGCAGAGGACTGACAAGCAACCACAAATGTCAGACTTAAGAGAATCTGGAGCAATTGAGCAGGATGCGGATCTTATTGCCTTTATTTATAGAGAGGAGGTTTATGATCCCGACACAGATAAAAAAGGCGTGGCATTAATTAATGTAGCAAAACAAAGAAACGGAAGTATCGGACAATTCAATCTTACATTTCTTGGTAGATATACTAAATTTGAGAATTGGGTACCAGAATACGAACAGATTTAGGAAACGACCTTTAGTTTATAGTTATCTTTAGCATTCTTAACTTTTACTGTCTCCACAGCATTTTCTTTAGTGCTGATAATTGTAAATAAGTAGTCACCTATTTTAAACTCAAAATCAACTTCTGGAATATAACCAAGATTTTCTAAAATCGCTCCATTAATGGTCTTCGCCTCATCAACTGGTATATCCCAATTCATCATTTTATTCAAAACTCGGATGTTTGAAGATGCATTAACAACAAAGTGATCACCAACTCTTTTTGGTTTCATTTCTTTGTTTAATTTCTTAGTTTCTTCAAGGTAGTCACCAACAATTTCTTCAAATATATCCTCAATTGTGATTAAGCCCTGAATATTCCCATATTCATCAACAGCAAAACCTGTTTTTTGGTTATTATTTTTAAATTCGACTAGTTGCTGGCTAAGAGCTGTTTTCTCTGGGATGAAGTATGCTTTTTTCATATATTTTCTTATTAAGTCATTATCAAAAGAAGAAAGGTCAGTATCTTTTAGAAACTCATTAAGATTTAAAACACCTTTTATATTATCTAAAACATCTTTATAGACTGGCAGAGAAGAATGAAAATTTCCTTCAATTATTTTCCTGTTAGCTTGATTAGATGCATTTAGGTCTATACCAACTATTTCATTATGTGGAAGCATAATATCTTCAACTGTTATATTCCCAAGATCCAAAACTCCCATCATTATTTTTTGACGATCGATAGAGGTTTTTGTCATTCCATCAGAGATCAAGGTTTTTAATTGATCAATTGATAGTTTTTCATCATTCTTATCTGGTTGAGATCCTAGTAATTTAAGGATGATGTTGGTAAAAAAGTTAATGAAAAAATACAACGGCTTAAATATTTTTACCATTGGGTAATAAAAACGACTAGCAGGCAGTGCTATTTTCTCAGGGAATAGGGCGGCTAGCGTTTTAGGCGGTGATTCTGCAATCAGCAGGACAATGATTGTTAAAAGAATGGTTCCTACTGCCACACCGGTGGGCCCTCCTATTTCCATTGAGATTACACCCACGATAGATGCTGCAACAAAGTTAACTAGGTTGTTGCCAAACAGGATAAAAGCTATTAATTTTTCCGGTTGCTTAAGAAGTTTTTCAGCTAAAATAGCATTTCTGTTGCCCTTTCGAGCTAAATGCCTGATACGGTATTTGTTTACTCTCATTAGAGCAGTTTCCGTAGCAGCAAAGAATGCTGATAGTACTAAGAGTATGGCTAGAAGTAAAAATAGTGGTTCTAGCGGTATGTCATCGCTCAATGAAGCGACTCCTTTATTGTTTAATTAATTACATTTTGATTATCCTAGTGAACTCTGTCAAGAAAACATTGTGGAACAATAGTAAAAATTACCGTACAATTCCGCGCCATACTCAACATTATTTAAATTTATTGTGAGAAAAGAAAATGGTTAAAGTAAGGTTATCAAGAGGTGGCTCAAAGAAGCGACCTTTCTATCATATTGTTGCAACTAATAGTAGAAGCTCTAGAGATGGAAAGTATATTGAGAGACTGGGTTTTTATAACCCTGATGCTACTGGTCAAGATGAAGATATCAAGATAGATCAAGAACGATTAGCCTATTGGGAATCTGTCGGCGCACAAGTAAGTGACAGAGTTAAGAATATAATTAGATTGAATCAACTATCTAGAGAAGAAAGAGACTCTCAAAGGCAATCTAAGTTAGCCAAAAAGAAGTCCAAGAGAAATGAACTCAGATTAAAACAACGAGAAGCAGCTGAAGAGGAAGCTCCAGCTGAGGAAGCTAAGGCAGAAACCGAGGCTGAACCTGAAGCAGCTGAAGAGGAAGCTCCAGCTGAGGAAGCTAAGGCAGAAACCGAGGCTGAACCTGAAGCAGCTGAAGAGGAAGCTCCAGCTGAGGAAGCTAAGGCAGAAACCGAGGCTG
>CAZLQT010000036.1:0-13297 GCA_964561815.1 uncultured Woeseia sp. | reverse complement strand
TTAGGTGCTGCTTTTTTAGGTGCTGCTTTTTTAGGTGCTGCTTTCTTTTTCTTAACATTAATATTTGTCACTTCAATCAAGGAATAATGCTGTCTGTGTCCAAAGTTACGTTTATAATTTTTTCTTCTCTTAAATTTAACGACTTCAATCTTTTTATCTTTACCCTCATCTAAGACCTTAGCTTCAACTGTAACATCCGCCAAATAGGGAGTGCCAATATTAATATCCTTGCCCTCACCAATAGAGAGAACCTGATCAAAAACAACTTTCTTACCTACATCAATCTCAAGTTTCTCGAGTTTTAACTTCTCGCCTTTACTGACTCGGTATTGTTTTCCGCCTGATTTAAATACAGCATACATAGCTTCCTTACCTTTGCTTCACTTACAGAATCTGGCAATTCTATAGATTAAAGCTTTTTAATTCAATAATTATAAAGGTTTGCTATATTGTCGTCATTAATAAAGAAAGAATAGATAAATGATTCAAAGCATTGACAAAGCAAAGCAAACTAAGTCGTTAATAGAAGACTTAAGGGATCTTGTCAAAGATGACTGGATGCTTATGGATCAAGAGATTGAGCAACAATTAAGCAGCGATATCGGTCTTATCAACAGTATTTCTAGCTATATCATTAATAGCGGTGGTAAAAGATTAAGACCATTACTTGTGCTTCTATCCTCAAAGGCTTGTGGCATTGATAACAATAGAGAAGCCATCAAAGCAGCAGCCATGATCGAGTTTATTCACACTGCTACCCTTCTTCATGATGATGTGGTCGATAACTCTGACACGAGAAGAGGATCAATTACAGCACATAAAAACTTTGGCAACGAAGAAACAATTCTTGTGGGTGATTTTTTATACTCAAGAGCTTTCCAGATCATGGTTGAAATCGGCAATATGAGAATTATGGAGATTATGTCTGAAGCCACAAATAGAATTGCGGAAGGAGAAGTAATGCAACTCATCAATTGCGGTAACCCGGACACTAATGAACAACAATACATGGAAGTCATTTATAGAAAAACTGCAAAACTTTTTGAATCAGCTGCAAAAATTGGAGCCGTTTTATCTGGTCAGTCCAATCGAATTGAAAATAGCCTCAATGATTTTGGAAGAGAATTGGGTATTGCCTATCAATTAATTGATGATGTATTGGATTATAATTCTTCTTTTGAAGTAATAGGGAAAGATATTGGTGATGATTTATCAGAAGGCAAGCCAACTCTTCCATTAATATATGCATTAAAAAGGGCAAATCCTAACCAACAAATCCTTTTAAGAAATGCTATTAGTCAAAAAGATAGCTCTAACAGCAATCAAGTAATTGAAATTATAGAATCAACTGGCTCATTGGCTTTAGCAACTAAGAAAGCTGAAGAGACAACAAAAAAAGCTATCGGTTCCTTGAGAGAATTACCTAATAATAAATACAAGGAGGCATTAATTGAACTCTCAGAATTTAGCTTCAAACGCACTTTTTAAGATCAATGATGGAAGAGAATAAATTAATTGCTGCATTTTATAAATTTGTTGAATGGGACAACCTTAAGAAAAAGAAATCAGACCTTGAAAGGTTATGCTTAAAAAATAATATTGTAGGCACGATTTTGCTAGCAAATGAAGGTATTAATGGAACGATTGCTGGATCTGAAGGATCTGTTTTAGCTGTTATTGAAGGACTAAAGAATGACCCCCTTCTCACAGATATTGAGCCTAAATTCTCCAAAGCAGAAGGCGCAGTCTTTAAAAGAATGAAGGTCAGATTAAAAAAAGAGATTGTTTCAATGGGCATGGAGAGTATCAGCCCAGCAAATCTTAAGGGTAAGACTGTACAAGCAAATGATTGGAATAAAGTAATAAGTAATCCAGAAACCTTAGTTATTGATACAAGAAACAAATATGAGTGTGCTATCGGAACTTTTAAAGGTTCACTAGATCCTAAAACAAAATCCTTTAGAGAATTCCCAGAATGGTCTAAAAATAATTTGGAAGCGATAATGAAAAAAGAGGGAAAAACCAAAGTGGCAATGTTTTGTACCGGTGGAATAAGATGCGAAAAAGCATCATCTTTCCTATTGAAAGAAGGTATTGAAGAAGTCTATCAATTAGAAGGTGGGATTCTCAAGTATCTAGAAAATATCTCACCTGATCAGAGTTTATGGGAAGGTGAGTGCTTTGTCTTTGATGAACGTGTCTCTATTCAACATGGTCTTGTTGAGGGTAATTTTTCAATGTGTCATGCCTGTAGAATGCCTATTGATGATGATGATTTGAAAAGCAAGAAATATGTCGAAGGAATTAGTTGTCCGCACTGTTATGGAACACACTCAAGAGAAAGAAAAGAAAGATTTGCTGAAAGACAGAAACAGATTAAGTTAGCAAAAGAAAGGAACGAAAAACACCTTGGTAAAACCTATTAGAACTTATAAAGTTAGTTTTAAGGGGCCTCGTGTTCAAAATGTTCGCAATCATTTGGAATCGAGTAATAATTGCCAGCATCTTTAGTGTACATATGAGCCGCCGGCTTTAGGTCTGCTAGGTCTGATATTGTTCCCACCCAAATAAAAATTCTAGAGGACCCCTTCTCTTTCCAAAAAAGACTGGATCCGCAATCTTCGCAAAATCCTCTCTGAGCCATTTCAGATGAAGAGAACCACTTTAGGCTCTCTGACCTGGAAAAATTGAGTTGAGATTTATTGATTCCAGCGGCAGCGGCAAAGTGTCCGCCCCACGTCCTGCATTGTTTGCAATGACAGAAATAGACCTTAGAAATAGAGCCACTGATTTCAAAGCTTACCGACTCACAAAGGCAACTTCCTGTTGTAAAATCGCCCACGATAATTTAATTATTTATTTCAGCCAATGCGAATTGTCCCAACACTTGACTCTCAAAAGTATAAGTGCCGTTCTCTGCGTCAATTTTATTGATATAGTTATTTCTGACCTTGGGGTGTTGTTCAAACTCTTCTGTTAACTCGTTGTAAACAATAGGTGTAATATTCTCTGGATTAGTTATTTTTTCCTTATCGAAAGGAATAGTTATCTGAGCAGGAACATTCAGAGTTGTACGATACGGACCAAAAAATATAGTCTCAGAGATTGCATTTGGATGAATAGGCATTTCTTGTGAGGGTGTGGCCTTTTCTTGAGTGCCAATTACTGCAGTAAAATCGTCTTTAGCGCTGTCCAGAAAATCCGAAATTTGATCGTATTCATTTATTGCCCTGACGGCATCCGGTCCAGTATTTGGCTGTTTGTCTGTTGAAGGTCTCCAGCGATTATACCAACTGTACGATTCTGGCCTGTCAGGATTTGGATCGGCGCTGATAACAAGTTTTGCACCAGCCAAAGAGCCGTCTTTTACCTCTATGATGCCTCCATCAATTTTTGTAACTTCTCCTTCAGCCGCAATATTGATGTCTAAATCTGGGTAAATCTTAAGTCGCTCTATTCCGCCTCGAATCCTATTTACATAATTTATGGCCATTTCTTTAGAATAATCTTCAAAAGCTTCTGTTAGCTGCAGTCTAGCAAAACCTTCGGGGCATTGATGGTCAATAGCTGGAACTTGTTCATAGTCTCCAGGTGCATTGTGTTTCTCACACCAAGTCATTCTTAATTCTCCTTGATGTATTTCTTCTATGGAATTCAGAGGTATGTTAAGAGCCTCTCTCATATTGATGATGAGCACCCAATAGGTATAGCCCCAATGAGATAATTGAACAATCACCTCTTTTTTACCTTGGTTAAGAATTGCATCCTCAATTGCTCCTCGAAGATTTGTAAAACGAAGAGGATCTTCTTTGTAGCCTAATTGAGTTCCACTGAATAAAGCATAGGAATATAAATTATTTGTTCTAGCATCTTCGGTTCCAAAGCCTCCAGTTTTAAGGAAGCTAATCTTATGGTCATTTTCATTCTGCTCAATATATCTTTTAAAACTTAGGAAGTTTAAATAAGCATTCTCATGGAACACTTCATTTATGAATGGTGCTGCATTTGACATCGGCCCTACAGGGTTAGCTCCAGGCCAAGGTAAACCAAATGTAGTGTAGATAACTGAAACCTCACTTCCTGGCTCAATATGATCCAAGTGACGTTCTAGATTCTGATGCATCATATAGTTGTACTCTGGTGTCCTTCCATACATTCTCACTTGATTGATATTAAAGTCTTCAACATTAAATCGAGCCCTGCATAGAGATTGCAATGAGAGATGAAGATCCCAGAAATTGTTTGCATAGACATTATGATCTGTTATTGGTTTAGCTAAAACGATGTTTCTATATCCATTCCTGGCAGCACGAGGCATGGTATCTTTGAGATGTTTTGTCATTCTGGGAACATTAGAATAAAAGCCCTCTGTGACTTTAATGTCCTCAGAAAAATATTCCCCGATCCAATCTGCTATAAAAGGGTCTTGGACTCCCTCGACTGCATCATATTCTGGGTAGAAGACAGGCTCATCTAGATCCCAACCCATCATTCCTGCAACCCTCGCTTTGTAAGCTTTGTCTATTTCATAGAAATCATTAATCCCGTTGGGTTGTTTTATTAGAAAAATGCCTTCCAAATAATCTTCACCATTTCGAGGATCTGGAGTGTAACGAGTTAGTGGAAATCCTCCTGTGTCAGAAGATGCCGCAGCAGGTGCATAATCTTTCATAGCAATTATCTCTATTCCGTCTAAATCTTTTTTATAGAGTGTTGGTGCATCTCCTCCCGCATAAGGAAAATCACCAGCACGATTATTAACAACAGGCACATAACTTTGTTTGTCCTTACTAATCCTGTAAGCTCCAACACTGTCCCAAAGTCTCTCCATACCCTCTACTTTTCTTCCTACTGCAAAAGGCAATCGAGATATTTCAACCTGAAAAGGATAAGAACCGACATGCCATTCAGTGCAAGCCTGATTTGGAGAAATTATTCTTTCTCCTCCAGATGTTCTCCAAAAAAGATAATCATCATAGGCCTTATTAAAACCTTCTGGAGTACCCCAACCAGATAATATAACTATTGGCTTATCCTTTTTTCTTAAGGATATCGGGTCACCTTGACTATCTAGAAGTACTGCTGGTGCATAACCACTAGCTGGAATGTAAGTATTTCTAGCAAAAAATATTGCAAGGAATAATAGGTATAAACCAAGAGATAATAAAACTGTATTTTTGACTAGACGCATATGGATATCCCCAAAAGATTAATACTATGATGAAGAGGCATTAATTTCAATTCTGGCATTCTTAAAAATGACCAGAATAGCCAGAGAAAGAAATTCTCTGGCTATTCTAAAAAATAGGTCTATTTAATCCTGAATCAGAATCAATAAATCATCTGAGTGAGATAATAAATCTAGATCAGCTGAAGAAAGTTCCTCCTCTAGTATTTTATTTATGGCCTTATGCTTCTTGCCAAAATCTGAAAAGCCATCAAAACCACAATCAATAAAATGGCCCATACTAGGTCCCCATGAGTGGACGTATAGATTGCAACCATTAAAGGAACGATTAAATGCGTCAAAGAGTAACTCGGCCCTCTCCTGTCTTTCAACATGGTTTAAATAAGGTCCAAATTCCCATTGCATCCAAAGTAAATTTGATGGTGCTTCTTTTAGATTAGCCTGCTGTAACTCAAGAATGTGATCTGTATGAGACGAATAATTCTGAGTTATACCCATTCGGTCTTCATTTGCTTCTGCTCTTTTGTGAATTGCGTCAAGTTGATCAAAATCTGTAAAGAAGCAATACGCATAAAAAGCACGCTCACCTCCGTACCAGTGTCTATATAGGCCACAATCGTTATAGCCATCCTCCTCTTGATCTAGTGTTAATTGGACCAATTCCTTTTCGAGCTCTGCAGGATTCTGTCCAGCAGCAATCTCGTAAGTAGAAAGCAACATATAATTGTTCTGTATAGTTTCTGCTTCTTCGTGTCCGCCTGAATAAGCATTCATTGAAAAGCCAACTAGAATTAATAAAAATAAATTTCTCATTTAATTACTCCGTATATATTTCTTGATATTAAGTTACACGAGAATCATTAATAAATTGTAACAATTTGATCGCCGTTAGAGTTCTTGTAGGCTCTTGCCATCCCGTCAGTATTAAATATCATCGATGCACTGCCATCTTTATCCATAACAATAACCCCGCCTTCGATTCCCATTTCACTAAGCTCATTAATCACCTCATTAGAGGCCTCATTTGCAGTTAACCCTAAATAGTCCATCCTCGCACAGATCTCTCGAGCCACATTAAATCTCATAAAATATTCACCATGACCTGTGCCTGAGACTCCGCAAAGATTATTCTGTGCCCAAGTCCCAGCTCCTATTATTGGTGAATCTCCTACTCTTCCAGGCAGTTTGTTGGATCTACCGCCAGTCGAAGTTGCGGCAGAAATATTTCCATCCTTATCAATTGCAACTGCACCCACTGTACTCAATTCATCCTTTGTTTTTTGTCTTCTTACCCTGTCTAATTTTTCTTTAGAATAAAAATAACTTGGATCAACAACCTCTAAACCGCCTTCAATAGCTACATTTTCAGCCCCCTGGCCTACAATTAAAACATGCTCAGTCTTCTCCATGATATATCGAGCAAGCTTAATAGGATTTTTTATTGTTGAAACAGAAGCCACGGCACCCGCATTCTGGAGTTGACCGGTCATTATTGATGCGTCCATTTCTTGTTTTTCTTCAGCTGTATAAACAGAACCTTTGCCAGCATTAAAAGTGACATCATCCTCTAATATAATCACGGCAGCCTCTACGGCATCAAGACTAGTTCCTCCCGATTCAAGGATTGAGAAACCCTCTTCTAAAGCTCTCTTTAGTCCATCTTCAATAGACTTTAGTTTTTCTTCAGTCTGATTCCTGCTCCAACCTGCGCCTCCGTGGATAACTATGGCAATATTAGAAGCCATAACATCTGAACTGGATTGGCTCGCGACCGAAAAATTTGATTGCGCTAGGAGAAGAAAGATTAGTAGGTATTTTTTCATTAGCTAAATAGTATTTCATTGTTTATAAACATAACAAATCTCAGATTAGCTTAATAGAGCTTGATTATTGTATTATTAAAAAAAATATAACTGGGAAGACTTCTGGACAACTCTAAAAAAATTATCGATATACCTTGGAGGATGGCTGTATGGATATTCCCTATCCATCTTTATGCTCTACTCATACCTTTAATACTTATCCCAGTTGTAAGTAACAATAGATTGCTATTAGAAGAAAAGATCTTCAATGTTGATCTTTTGTTTCTTGCTGCTGCGGTCTTGGTATTGGGCAGTTTATTCGAAATTATACAAAACCATATAGATCGTTGGTTTGTCACAAGTGAAAGCGCCAGCGGAAATGGCTATAGCCTAATGGATGGATTGTTTACTTTTTTCATATTACTTGGTCAAGCTCTCATTCTGATTGGCCTCATCGGTCAAAGCAACATAATGAAGACTTTTGCAGTAATTTGTGTGCTTGCTGGGCCAATTTTATATTACAGAAAACAGCTCGTTTTCTTGCCCACCAGTCTTATAGGTACTATCAATACTATAGTTGCTTTCATGATTTTTAAGGATTGGATTATTTTTATGCAATTAATCACTGTAGCTCTAACTCTTCTTTTCTTTAGCCGGCTAGTTGAAACTGGAAATCAGTTCTATCATGGGCTAACAACATTAGCAGCTTCATCAGGAATCTTATTTCTAGCCTTCGTTATTAACAATTTTAGCTATGGATAGACGCACTTTTTCAAAATTACTTTCGCTTATGATGATTTCCTCAAATCAGACCTTGGGAGCTATCAATAAACGTGAAAAAATAATTGTAATTGGGGCCGGTATTATAGGAACAACAATAGCCTATGAATTATCAAAGATGGGCGCGGATGTAACTCTAATAGATCAAGAATTTCCAGGATCAGCCGCAAGTGGAAGCAGTTTTTCTTGGATCAATGCCACCTACCCTAAAAAACCTTATCCATATAATCTATTGTCTCAGCTGGGTATAGATGCTTACAGAAGCTTAGAGAAAGAAATAAATTTAAAAATAAATTGGGGCGGTTCTCTTGAATGGTTTGATTCAGATCAAGAACAAACCGACCTTATGAATGAGATCAAAAATTTAAAGAAATATCCAAGGTACTCAGCAGTTGATGTCATTAATGAAAGCGAAGCTAGGGCTTTAGAACCTAGCGTTGATTTCAATAATCAGAATATTGTCTTCTCTAGAGCTGATGGAGCAATAGATACTATTCATGCTATCAACTTGATGATAGAAAATATTAAATTTAATGGGGGTTCGGTGCTCTACCCCTGCCGGTTTCAAGGACTCAAATACACAAATCGAACATTGTCATCTGTAGAAACAACAGTTGGAGAATTAGAAGCAGATCAAGCAATCTTTGCAACAGGCATTGATAGTGGACGATTATTATCAATCGATATGATGAAACCATCAACACCAGGAATTATAGTTACATCAAAACCTACGGGGAATCTATTAAAGAGGATAATAGTGGGCCCAGGAGTACACATTCATCAACAAATAGACGGGAGAATAATCTTTGGTGAACAATCAGGGGCTCCCACTTCTCACCTTGATAGATTGAGCAATAAACCAAAAGACTTTCCATCTGAGCTTTTTGCTCAAGATCATATCAATCGAATCTTTGATACAGCAAAAACGTTCATGAAAAAAGTTGAAGATCTTAAAGTTGAAAAGACCTCCATCGGGTGGCGTCCACTACCAAAGGATGGAAGGCCCATAATAGGAAGAATTGATGGATTATCTGGTATATATATAGCGGTTATGCACAGTGGTGTAAGTCTTGCAGCAATCGTTGGGAAGCTTGTATCAGAAGAAATCCTAAATGGGTCGACAAATCTATTATTGAAAGATTTTAGACCCTCTAGATTCAATTGATATCTTCTATGATTACTATAAAATTCCACTCATAGATGAACCAAGATAAAAAATATCTCTATATTTTTGCAGGACTCGCTCTGATCCCATTTGTAATATTATTACTATTTAATGCTTGGGCATTAATTTCATCCATATATTTCCCAGAATATAACCCAGTCGCAGTTATATGCGGACCCCGTGTCTGATGATTAAAAAACCACTGCTCTTGTTAGGGCTGCTATTTTTAATTTCTCATTCAGCAATAAGTGAGATTGTTGTAAAAAATGCATGGGTGAGAGCTGCACCAGCTGGGTCTAAAACAATGGCAGCTTATATGCTTATCGATAACCAGGGCTCACAAACAATGAGTTCTTCGAAGATAATCGCTAATGGCTTTGAGAGAACAGAACTACACAGGAGCTTTATTGACAATAATATTGCGAAAATGAAAAAACTAGAAAATATCTCTATCAATGGAAATGAATCATTAACCTTAGAGCCAGGTGGATTACACTTAATGTTAATTAATCCTGAAAAAGTACCTATAAAAAATTCTAAAATTGAGATGCTTATTTTTTTTGAAAATGAAAACGATAATGAAGTAATCAGGATCGAGGCTGAAGTAAGGAGTAAAGAGTTATAGACACCAGAAATAAACTGTTCTTAATATTTGCCGGAATTATTTTGGTATCTATGGCCTTAATCGTGCAAAAGGGTTCCATATTAAATGAAAAACAGCCAATACTTCAAACTGGAAAGGCTTTTAAAAAACCCCTAGATATTATTGACTTTGAGCTTAGAAATCAGAGGAATGAATTGTTTACAAAAAATGATTTCAAAGATCAATTCACCCTCCTTTTCTTTGGCTACACAAATTGTCCGGATGTTTGTCCCACTACAATTTATAAACTTAGCCAAATAAAAAAGAAAATAAGCCAAGATTTACCACTAGCTGATCTTGAGATTGTTTTTATTACACTTGATCCAGAAAGAGATACTACAGATCGACTTGATGAGTACATGAGTTTTTTTGACCCCACAATGATAGGTCTTACAGGAGAAATTAATGAAATTGTTAAACTAACTTCAAGCCTTAGTGTATTTTTTCAAAGGATAAACAAAGAAGATGGGTATGATTTTAATCATACAGCCTCAATTTTCATAATTAACCAAGAAGCTCAGCTTGGTGCTTCAGTTAGCCCGATAAGTTCTAGTGAAATGCTTGAAGAAGATATAAAACTCTTACTCACAAAGTCATATTAAATTAGATCAATTCTCTGATATGCCAATTTTATCTCTGGCCAACAGATTATTCTCTTCTATATCATCAAGAACCCAATCACTTGTTAATAATCTTGCTGAATATTGTCTGTTATATAAGAAAGGCATAATTAGTTGGAAAATTCCGAAAGTCACTAATGAAAAAATTAGGTGGAAAACACCGATAGAAATCTCGCCTCTGAAAATAGGAACAAAAAAACCAAACAAGAAATAGGTCCAAGAATAGCCAACAAAACATCTTCCGTTTAAGCCTGATCCCTTATGCCTTATTTTTATCTTTTTTTGCCAGCCCATAACTAAAGTCCCAATTATTAAAGGCAGGAAGGCTATGATAATTATGAATAATGCGATTCCCATTAGATAACTCCTATATCTTTAATGTTAGCTGCTTTAGAAGCATAATCCCATACAGATTCTTTTAAATTATTATCATATGAAAGTGTCGATGCTTCTTTTCTTTTACCATGTTCCCAATAGAAACCGGATTTGCCGATATATTCTAGATCGGAAGCCATTACAATATGATTTAAAGCCCCTTTTTCAGCGGACTGCAGAAAAGGTTTAATTAGGTTTACAATTACGCCATGCATACCTCTCATATGACGATGAATATTTGTGTTAATAAAGTAACCAGGTGACACCGCAAAAACATCTATGTTTGTTTTTTCCAGTTTTTCAGATAATTTAAAGCTAATGAGATTAAGGCATAATTTTGACCTTGCATAGGCCTGAAATCCCATAGAATGATTAACTTTTTCCCAGCCAGTTTCAAAATTAATATCATCAAAATCCAATTCCTTTGCCATTCTATGACCATCTGAAGAAATATTTATTATCCTAGAATTTTTAGGTTTGCTGATTAGGTCCAAAAGAAGATGGGTCAACAAGAAGGGTCCGAGAAAATTTGTAGCCATAGTCATTTCAAAACCGTCTTCGCTCTGTCTTCTGATTGATTCAGTAATTCCTGCATTATTTATAAGGACATCTATATGAGAATAATGATTATGGATTTGTCTTGATAATTCTCTTAACTCTCGAAAAGAAGAAACATCACAATGAAAATATTCAATATTTTTATTTCCTGAGGCCTTGATAATCTCATCTTTGGAATTGATACCTTGTTCAGTGTCAAAATCAACGAGAATCAGCCTAGCGCCTTTTTCTGCAAGCGCTTTGGCCGCAATTCTCCCCATTCCGCTGGCTGTACCAGTAATTAAGACTGTCTTATCTTGCATTAATTTAGTTAAGCATGCTTGGATCCATACCAACGCTTTTCATTTGTTCTAAAACTACAGTTTTTGTTATCTCTTCAATCCCATTTTCCCTAGCAAAATCTTCGACGTTATTAATAGCCATTTCTATAATGCCTGGTGGGGTTGACGCAATCATATCTTTAGATTCCTGATCCCAATTCATGCTTAGTTTCGATTCAAATTCATTTTTTGGAGAATCGTCTTTTAACTTTCTTTCTTTTGCTTTCTTAGCTCGTTTTCTTTTATCCCAATAATCTGATTCTTCTGGCTTTGTGGCTTCTAACACAGCTCTTGCGTCAGGCGTTGAAGTCATAATATTTAATAAACTTTCTAAATACTCATTTGGAACAACCACAAACATTTCCTCAGGTTTTAATCGATTATTCATTCTGCCTCCCAGATCACCAGGAGTAATGACAACGTTACCATCATGCCAGGGGGTTGCAAAAAGATCGCTACAAAAAGAAGAGCCAGCAGCTCCTCTAGGCGGAGTGCCATCCAGAACTGTCCTTGCACCTCCGATAAAGTTAGCCCAATGGGGTGTGCAAACTACGACTATCCAGTCTACAAATATGCCATCAGGAACCTCTGAGAGTGGAGCAGCACCAATGCCAATGACAGTTTTTTGGGGTAAAACATACTCACCAGTTTTAATTTTCTCAGCTCCCACATCTGTATAGGCAGGAATATTTTGTGCAAGATATTGTCCATTTCGAATCTCGTCAGTTCCCTCATGAACTCCTGCTGTATAAACCCCTGTGGTGCAGTCGTGATGATGTTTGTCAAATGAAACTATCTCCCCTTTATCCATAGCGTGCCTAACAATAGAACACGGGACCACTTTCTTTTGTTCATAGAGTTTTGGTATTTCTTCTTTAAATAAGCTAATGGCAACCGGGTTACCTCTTACCTTGCCGACTAAAGAGTCACTTAGTTTCTTAAAATCTATCATGTTTGAATTATAGCCTGTTTTACTCTATTGGTCTTCCAGGTAAGATGCCGCCATATAGCATCAGATCTTCTTTTGGTTTAGATCGCCAAAGCTCTTTGGCAAATCGAGGTATCGCCATTGCCGCTATGGGAAAACACTCCACAAACTCCGATGTTGAAAAAGGCAATCGATGAATGGCATAACAAAACATGTCTCTTTCCGTTATATGCCAAAAGCCACTGACCCCTTTAAGGCTTGTGGAAACTGACCCGTTAGTATTGAAGTAAGCATCAAATTCAATCTGATTGTCACTGTCAACCAGCCGATAGTGAGTAGTATTGGTCATCAAATGATTCCAAAAACTAGGGAAGCGCTCAGAAATAGGGAGACTTTTATCAATTGTTTCTGCGATAAATGCCCTCTCGATATTGGGTTTATTTGGAGCACCCGTTTCTATCATCATAAAAGCAATCATATCGATTAGAAATTCTTCGGGAACAGGCTCTGGGATCATCATGGTGCTCCCTGGAAAAAGCTTTTGAGGGCCTTGCAGGAAAGTGTAAATTAATTCCTTGTCCCAAATTAAATCAGACGAACCCATTGAAGATGAATAATTATAACTAGGATCGTCACCCACGTTACTACCAAATATCTGCCAAAGATTTGGACCTACAATGTTTGCGCTATCTGCTGCTAAAGTGTGACAGGCGCTACATCGCTGCTGAAATGCATTCTTGCCGTTTAGATAATCGGCATTATCCAACTGATCAGTTGTTGGTGATGCAAGAACTGCTGTGCTAAAAGAGCACAAGAAGAATATTTTTAATCCAAAACCCACTTTAATTTAGTATTTTTTTTATAAGAAATATAAATTAGCATTATTACTTTAAAGATAAAACGGTTAGAATTTTCACA
>CAZLQT010000035.1:0-13441 GCA_964561815.1 uncultured Woeseia sp. | reverse complement strand
AGTCGCATATTTGCATAAAAAAAGAGGAGCTTTTAAGTTAGTTCCCATAAGGTTATTCCAATCATCATTAGTTATATCTTCAATGGGCGTGGGATAAAACGTAGAAGCATTATTAATTAATACATCAATTTGACCAGTTTGTTTAATAACCTCTGGAATTAAACTCTCAATTTCGCTTTCATCGGTAAGATTTGCACCAATGGCAATTGCGGAATCAGTTCTTGATGAGTTCAGTTCAGCGCATAGATTATTCGCATCATCACTAGAGGTGTTGTAATGAATGATAAGATTCATTCCTTCCGAATGTAAGGTACGAGCAATCATTGCTCCTATCCTTTTGGCTCCACCAGTAATTAGAACCCATCTTTTGTTCTCTTTATTCATTTGATTATTTTAATTGAAAACTAACTTGAGGGATAATTATTAACCAACAAAAGATATAAAAATGTCACCAAAGCATAGAAAGAATAATAAAGATCTCTCCCAGATTCATTCAGAACTGGTGATGGAAAACTTAGCCAAGGAAATAAAAGCAAATCAAGGATGGATCAGCTTTGAGGATTTTTTTGACTTTGTGATGTATAAGCCTGGACTTGGCTATTATTCTGCTGGAGCAAAGAAGTTAGGTCCATCAGGTGATTTCACCACTTCTCCTGAAATTTCTAGGCTATTTGGTAAAACAGTTTCCAATCAAGTCATAGCCCTTTTGAATAACTTTGAATCCCCCTCGATTATTGAGATTGGAGCAGGCAGTGGGAAGTTAGCCTACGATATAATTAACAACCTAATTAACAGTAAAGTGGACTTTGATAAATATTATATTCTTGAAGTTAGTGCAGATTTTATAGAACGCCAGAAACAAGAACTCTCCTTATTACCTGATGAGGCGTTCGAGAAAGTTATTTGGCTTGACTCAATTCTAGAAGCACCTGTTGAGGGTATTGTCATCGGCAATGAAGTTGTTGATGCACTCCCATTTAAGCGATTCACAGTCGTTGATCATAAAATTCAAGAAATAGGCGTCAGTATAAAAAATGGGCAGCTTACTGAATCAACCAGGGATGCTGATAAAACATTGGCGGAAGAGGTGAGATTAATAGAAAAAGCACTCAATAGGGATTTTGAACAAAATTACACCTCAGAAATTAGGTTTAACATCGGTCAATGGCTAAAAGGAATCAGTTCAATGCTGAAATCAGGGGCTATTCTATTTATTGACTATGGATACTCAAGACAAGAATATTATGCTGCAGATAGGAAGAATGGATCTATGATTTGTCACTACAGGAATACAGCTCATGAAAACCCATTCTTAAATCTTGGAGTCCAGGATATATCTGCATCAGTTGAATTTACATTGTTGGCTGAAAAAGCATTAGAGGAGCAATTAGAGGTTGGGCTGTTTACCTCACAGTCTGATTTTTTGATTAACGGCAATATTTTGGGAGAGCTCGATAAAATAGAAGATGACACTCTTAGGATGGAATTGACACAAGAAATAAAGCAGTTATTAATGCCGAGTCAAATGGGTCAGACCTTCAAATGTATGATGTTATACAAGAACATTAGTCTAGATTCTTTTGAAGGCATTAGGGATTTGCGTCATACTCTTTAATCCTAGGATAATGGACATCATTCAAACTATCGTATTAGCAATCATTCAGGGGTTAACTGAATTTCTTCCCATATCTAGCTCAGCTCATCTGATACTTGTTAGTGAGCTATCAGACTGGCCTGATCAAGGCACTGCTTTTGATGTGACTCTACACATAGGGACTCTATTGGCAGTGTTGTATTATTTTAGGGCTGAAATATCTGAGATGTTGAAAGCAAAGCATTTCACTAGCATGGATAATGCAATTAACTCTCAATTAGGAATTATTGTTTTATCAACTCTCCCAATTGTATTAATCGGCGGTTTATTTAATGATTTCATTACTGGGAATCTCAGATCAAGCATGGTTATTGCTTCGGCAAGCATTTTATTTGGGATTATCCTTTATCTAGCAGACACAAATCAGCAGCATAGGAATGAAGTTGTCAACCTGTCTTTAAGATTAGGCTTAATCATAGGCCTTTTTCAGGTACTGGCACTCATACCCGGGACTTCAAGATCAGGAATTACTATAGCAGCCGGCTTATTTCTTGGTTTATCTCGGGTTGAAGCATCGCGATTCTCTTTTCTTCTGGCTATACCAGTTATTATTGCCGCTAGTGTTTTTCAATCCTATGAACTATTTACTAATGATCAAATTAGTATTGACTATATGAATTTTATCTTAGGGATAGCGGTATCTTCTTTTGTGGCTTTTTTAACGATTCGATGGTTCTTGGAATTAGTTGCTAGGATAGGGATGCTACCTTTTGTGATTTATAGAGTGTTACTTGGTTTGATCATTATTTTGATTATCTAGAGCTCCATAAGATTAATGCATAATGAGTGAAGAGAATAATAAACGATATTCAATCTGGGGAGAATTTGATGAAGACTCCACTTCAGCTATACAACAAATCCAAGAAAAGGTTAATTTAAGCCTTGAGGGACCTTTATTTAAAACACACTTGACCTTATCTGGATTCTTCAATATTAATTCCCAGATTCTAGAAGATATTGAAAGATTCGGTTTAAAGCAGAATAAAATATTAATGGAAACGCACTCATATGGAATGAAGGATACCTTTTTCCAGGCACTATATATTGAAATTGAGAAATCACAAACCTTGACCGGACTGAAAAAGAATTTAGATAAACTATTGCTTATGAATAACGGAGAATTTTTTCCTCACATAAGTTTGTTTTATGGTTTAGAAGATGAATCCAGAAAACAGCTAGTCATTGACAATCTTCCTGTTCTTCCGGAGAAAATACTTTTAAGTAAATTGAGTATTGCTCGTATTGAAGATGATATTGAGGCCTGGGAAGTGATTCACTCCTTCCCTCTCGTGGAAAAGGTTACTGCTGATAATAGTTTGGGACGACCTATTTAACTATTGATTTGATTCGATTGCTTTTAACCTCAATTCCCTAATGCGTTCAGCAATCTCATTGCCTTCCAATTTACTTTCATCCAAATTGTTTATTGTAATATTCTTAGCATTGCCTAGTGATTTCTGGAGAGCAGTTATTTTTTGAGTAAAATTACTACTATGATCTAACATTATTAACTTTGATAGTTGATCAAGATTTTCAGGGTTTCTAATAGCATCTATGGATTCTATTATTCTAAGTTGATGATCAGCGGTGAATTTTGAAATATCTTTTTCAATCATAGCTAAACTGCTATTCAGCATAAGGGGAAGCTTCTTATAGCTATTGGCAAATCTCATATTCTCTTGCATGGATTCAAGTCTGTTTTTAATATCTTTTTCTCCGCTTCTCATGAGCGAGTAAAATATTGATGCAAACCTTATTTCAGTCGAATAGTCTTGTTTTGCGGCTTCAAGGATCAGATCACTAGAGAAAAATTCAGAATCTAAATCTGTAAGATCAGGGTAGATTTCATTGAAAGCATTGAGATTGATTAGAGTTATAAAATACTCGTTAAAATCATCAGCCTTAAAAACCTTTTCAGTTTCTAGCCAAGTCCTCTCTGGGACCAACGATGACAACTCTCCACTGTCCACTATCTTATTGACTAAATTGATAGTCTCGTTTGCAATTATAAAATCAAATTGACTAAGCTTAGCCTTAAATCTTGCGATTCTTAAAACTCTTAAAGGATCTTCTCTAAAAGCTTCTGAAACATGTCTTAAGACCCTATCTCTTATGTCATCCTGACCCCCAAACGGATCTATTAAATTACCATTTTCATCCTCAGCTATAGCGTTGATTGTAAGATCTCTTCGACTCAAATCCTCTTCTAAAGTAATATCCGGCCCAGCATCAAAATCAAACCCATGATAGCCACTAGAGGTTTTTTTCTCCCTTCTAGCTAAAGCATGCTCTTCACCGGTTACTGGGTCTATAAAAACAGGAAAAGATTTTCCCACTTTCTTATAACCCTT
Organism: uncultured Woeseia sp.; assembly: GCA_964561815.1. Taxonomy (GTDB): domain Bacteria; phylum Pseudomonadota; class Gammaproteobacteria; order Steroidobacterales; family UBA11654; genus CACPJA01. The sequence goes on along the minus strand of CAZLQT010000035.1, from coordinate 9,436 downwards.
GGTTTTAAGTTGATCAGGTGTCCCATTAACAACAACCCAATCATTCTCATAAGGGGCCGGCAGACCAAGCAATCGGTCCCTAATGGCTCCTCCGACTAGATAAGTTTGCATTGAATTTCGCTCAAAAAGTTATTTTCTCATCTGGATAATGAGTTGACGTCCGTTTCGTTTAACCCTAAGAATTAGTATGTCCTTGTCTTCTGTGAATGACTTAAATTCATCCAAATTTGATATCTCCATATTTCCAACTGCCCAAATAATATCACCCTGCTTTAATCTGGCTCTATCAGCATTACTGTTAGGTTCTACAGAAAGTATAATTACACCTTGGGACTGCATATAACCATCAGGTAAATAATCCGATAATTCTGCGCCAGCTAATAGTGTATTTAGTTCATCCGCTTTAACAGTTTCCTGAGCAACTAGCTCACCAAGTTTTGCTGATTTTTTTAGTTCCTTATTGTTTCTTACGATCTTAATTTCTACTTTTTCACCGCTACGTTTTAAGCCAATCGCATTTCTAAGATCAGTTGCATTTTCTATATCAGAATCATTAACTTGAATAATGACATCACCTGCTTCGAGACCTGCATCTTCGGCTGCTGAATCAGGAGAAACTTCTTGAATCAGTGCACCTTTATTTATTTCTAGACCTAATTGTTCAGCAATTTCTTGATTAATATCACTAATCATTACACCTAGCAGTCCTCTTTTAACTGAACCATACTCAATCAGTTGGAGCATAATGTTCTTAACTGTATTAACTGGAATAGCGAAACCTATGCCAATATTGCCACCACCTCGAGTAAAGATTGAGCTTGGAATACCTACTAGATTACCATCCATATCGATGAGAGCACCACCTGAATTACCTGGATTAATTGCCGCATCTGTTTGAATCATTTCTCCAAATCCATCCGAAGTCATTTGAGGTCTGCCTAAGGCGCTGATAATGCCTGATGTTACTGTTTGACTTAAGCCAAAAGGAGCACCAATGGCAAGAGCAAAATCACCGACCCTAAGATTACCCGAATCTCCCAAGTTAATAGCAACCAAATTTTCGGAGGGTTCAATCTTTAATATTGCAATATCGGTACCTTTATCAGAGCCTACTATTTCTGCTAAATATTCGTCTCCGTCTTTAGTGAACACTTTTATTTCATCTGCTCTCTCAACAACATGATGATTGGTAATAATATATCCACGATCAACATCAACGATTACTCCAGAGCCACCACCTCCAAATTCTCTTTCTCTAGGCATTTGCGGCTGCCCGAAGAAACGTTCAAAGAATGGATCATCAAAAAACGGATTGGGCTGTGATCTTACCGTTCCTTTAATTGCGATTGTGACCACAGATGGAGATGTTATTTCTACTAAATCAGCTAGCGAAGAAAATTGAGGTAAAGTAGCTTTCTCATTGACTTGCATTTCCTCTGCAAGAAGACTTGAGCTTGCAATTATTAAGCCAGCTAATAAAAACTTTAATTTTGTATGCATAATCTATAAATACCTAAATTGTCTGAAAAAAACTTGAGCAATAATACCGCAAAAAACCTTTAATCAATATCCTAAATAATGATATTCATATTTAATTCTTTTTTAAAATTTTATGCATCTGTAGCTCTTAATAGAAATTTTGTTAATAAATTGTGAATAAAGCCTGAATTATCCGTTAATATCCTGAACACAACATATAGTGTGTAAGAAATATAAAAAAAACATAAAATATTTTGATAAACACACTTAATATTTTGCGCATAAATATCATATAAATATATGATAAATATAGTAAAGTTAAAAATATAAGCGGTTTTAAAAATTCCTTGACATAATTCTAAAATAGGCAATAATTTATATCAGTCTAAACACAATATCTTGTGTCTTGAAATTACGAAATTTTGTGTAATTAGATGCTCTACCTTGCTTTGAATAAATAAAATATGGGGAAAAAGATACGTGTCATCAGCATTTTCAGCTAAAAAACTAAAAACTTTTGATATTGAGCATCAAGCTGCATCTGTCGATATTTGGGATAAAAAGTATCGATTAAAAGATTTCTCAGGCAATCCTATTGATACGGACATTGATACAACTTTTCAAAGAGTTGCATCAGCTTTGGCAAGAGTCGAAGAAGATAATAAACAAGAAGAATGGAATGAAAAATTTCTTTGGGCATTAAGATCAGGAGCTATTCCAGCAGGAAGAATTATGTCAAATGCTGGAGCAGAAGATTATAAGCCTGCGACTTCAACTATTAACTGCACCGTCTCGGGCCTTATTCAAGATTCAATGACAGGAATCTTAGATAAAGTAACTGAGGCAGGTTTAACCTTAAAGGCTGGCTGTGGAATTGGTTATGAATTTTCAACCCTAAGACCCAAAGGAGCTTATGTAACTGGCGCTGGTGCCTATACATCAGGACCTTTGTCCTTCATGGATATTTATGATAAAACCTGTTTTACCGTTTCTTCTGCAGGGGGGAGGCGAGGTGCACAAATGGGAACTTTTGATGTCAGTCATCCAGATGTTGAAGAGTTTATCAGGGTAAAGAGAGAAGATGGCAGATTGAGACAATTTAATCTCTCCCTACTTATCACTGAAGAATTTATTAAGGCAGTTCGACAAGATTCAGATTGGCCTTTGGTTTTTCCGTTAGATCCTGGCTTACCTGAATCTAAAGAGATTGATTTGGAGGATTCAAGCCAAATCGTATGGAAAGATTGGGTTAATACAGATGGTTACGTAACCAATGATGAGGGACAAGTTGCCTGTAAGATTTATAAAGTTATCAAGGCAAGAAAGTTATGGGATCTGATTATGGCTTCAACATATGATTATGCTGAACCAGGCTTTATCCTCATAGATAAAGTTAACGAGATGAACAACAATTGGTTTGAAGAAAATATTAGAGCAACCAATCCTTGTGGAGAACAACCATTACCAGAGTATGGGTCATGTTTACTTGGCTCTGTAAATTTGACTCGTTTTGTCCAAAAACCGTTTACTGATGAAGCTTATTTTGATTGGGAAACTTTTAATGAAGTAGTCAGTATTTTTACAAGAATGTTAGACAACGTCGTTGAAATTAACGGGTTACCTATAGAGCAGCAACGCAATGAAATCTTACGAAAGAGACGTCATGGTATGGGCTTTCTAGGCCTAGGTTCTGCAATGACTATGCTTAGAATGAAGTATGGCTCAGATGAGTCTCTAGAATTCACAGAAAAGGTCAGTAAAGAGATGGCCTTAACCGGTTGGAGAGAATCTTTAGCGCTCTCAAAAGAAAAAGGGCCTGCTCCAATACTAACTGAAGACTTTAGAGTTACTAAAGAGATGCTGAAAAAAAGACCCGAGATGCTAGATGATGGTTATAAGATTGGAGATTCAGTTAAAGGCAGCGTTTTGCATGCAAAATACAGCAGATATATGCAGCAAATCGGTACTGAGGATCCAGAGTTAGCAGATCAGCTTGCAGAAATTGGTGCTAGGTTTACCCACCACACGTCCATTGCACCTACAGGAACAATCTCATTGTCCATTGGCAATAATGTTAGCAATGGTATAGAGCCAAGCTTTGCACACCACTACTTTAGAAATGTCATAAGAGAACAGAAAAAAACAAAAGAAAAGGTCGATGTCTATTCGTTTGAGCTACTCTCCTACATCGACAAAATAAATCCCAATGCAGACATAGAAGCAGAACCAGGAACTGAAAATGCTCTGCCTGATTATTTCATAACGGCAGAAGATATATTGCCCAGAGAGCATGTTGATGTTCAAGGCGCATCACAAAAATGGATTGATTCATCGATCTCAAAAACTGCGAATGTTCCAACTGAATTCGAATTTGAAGAGTTTAAAGATATCTATTTATACGCTCATGAGAAAGGGTTAAAAGGCTGTACAACATTTCGTTTTAATCCTGAAGCTTTCCAAGGAGTTCTAGTCAAAGAAAAAGATTTAGAGAACACCATGTACACCTTTGTTCTTGATGATGGCGAAGAAATAGAGGTAGCAGGTAATGAAGAAATTGAATACGACGGCGAGACACACACAGCCGCAAATCTATTTGATGCTCTTAAAGAGGGATACTACGGTAAATTCTGAGAAACTTTGCTATGTCGATTAAAATTGAAAAGAAAATTGTTGGTTATAAGGTAGCGACACAAGAACAACAGGAAGCACAAGCTGAAACTAATCAAATAGAGCAACAGCAGGAAGAGGAAGCCAATGTTGTGAGAATGCATGAACGGCTAGAAAGGCCCGAGATGCTGAGAGGAACCACTTATAAAATAAAACCACCTGTCTCTGATCATGCAATGTACATCACGATTAATGACATTGTCCTCAATCAAGACACTGAGTATGAAAAATACAGACCTTATGAAATTTTCATTAATTCAAAGAACCTAGATCACTATCAGTGGATTGTGGCTTTGACCAGGGTCTTGTCATCAGTGTTCAGAAAAGGTGGAGATGTGGCATTTTTGGTTGAAGAACTTAAAGCTGTGTTTGATCCAAAAGGTGGTTATTTTGCAGGGGAGGGTCGTTTTATGCCCTCTATTATTGCTGAACTGGGCTATGTTATAGAACGCCATTTCAAATCCATTGGCATTATCTCTTCAGAAGTTCTCGATGAGCATCAAAAAGAGCTCATTGAGAAGAAAAGGCAAGAGTTTGAAAACCAAGATAAGCAAACCGATGCTTTTGTTAACCAAGAGTTTCCTCATGGTTCAACACTTTGTGGTCAATGCAACACTGTTGCTGTGGTCTTAATGGATAATTGTGAGACCTGCCTCAATTGTGGCTATTCTAAGTGCGGGTAGATAACTGCCATGAAAATGCCACTTTCAGAAATTATTGATCGTTACACAATAACATTATTGAAATCAGAACGAACTGATGAGGATGTTAGTGAAGAATTAGCGGCATATAAGAAAGAATTACCAGACAATGGCATTTCACAAACTTTTATCGATCGTATGTATGAAATTAATGGGAAAATATGGGAGACAGAAGCCGATATTAGAAAGGGTGTGGATATGCCTCTAGACGAAGTGGGTCGTTTAGCAATTAAGGTCAGAGAGCTTAATCAAATTAGAAACGGTATCAAGGGCGAGATTGTTGACGAATTTGCTGAAGGCTTCAAAGAAATTAAGGTTAATTATAAAAAAGTCGATTACGGTCGTTAAGACTAGTTTTTATAATTAAGAGTTCTTTGGTTTATGGTCTGGTCCCATATAATATGATTCCATGAGTAAGTTAAAAATAATGAGACTAACTTATAATCTCTTTATCTATCTAATCTCACCCTTGCTAATAATTCATATCCTTGTAAGGGCATTAGAAGATACAAACTACATAAAAAGAGTGAGTGAGCGGTTTGGTTTTTATAATCAAGAATTTAGAGGGGAGGTTGTTTGGATACATGCAGTCTCTTTTGGGGAAGTAAAAGCAGCAACACCTTTGGTTAAAGAACTGATAAGAGAGAATCCTTCAAAAGAATTCTTGTTCACATGTACCACACCAACTGGTTCTCAACTCATCTCTGATATTTTCAATGATGAAGTGACTAATGTGTATCTTCCCTATGATTTAAAGGGATCAGTGAAACGGTTCTTTAACTGGGCTAACCCAAAAATAGCAATTATTATAGAGACTGAGATTTGGCCAAATATTTTCCAAGAGTGCGGCCAAAGAAAAGTACCTCTTATACTGGCAAGTGCTTGTATCTCTGATCGCTCACAGAGTCTTTATAAAATTCTTTTTAATCTTTTCAAAGATACAATCTCACAGGGAATTGTCGTTGGTGCGCAGACTCGAGCTGATGCCAATAAATTTCTTGAACTAGGCGCTCACAAGGACAGAACTTTTGTAACCGGAAATCTCAAGTTTGATGTCTCTCCTTCTGATGAAATTATTGATAAGGCAAATGCTTTTAAAAATAAACATTTTAAAAATAGACCCGTTTGGATTGCAGGGAGCACGCATCCTGGCGAAGAGCAAGTGATCCTTAAAGCACATAAGAAATTAATCAAAGATTTTCCTGATAGTCTTTTGATCATTGCACCAAGAAAACCTGAACGATTTAATTCGGTTCATAAGAAGATTATTGATTCAGGAGATGCTTGTATTAAATGGTCTGATTTCGAGAGTCTTGAAGACAATATTAAAGTTTTACTTATTGATACCTTAGGGGATTTACCTTTTTTCTATTCTGCCTCAGATATAGCTTTTGTAGGCGGTAGTTTATTTTCTATCGGAGGCCATAATCTCCTGGAGCCTGCAAGTTTTGGGACACCAGTTATTACTGGGCCATCCCTTCAAAATGTAAAAGAAATTTCAACGGAATTAATTGAGGTAGGAGGTCTTTTAGTGGTCAAGGATGATCAAGAATTGTCAATTCAACTCAATGAGCTTTTTACTGATGATTCTAAAAAAGATCAAATGGTTTCTTCTGCTGACAAAGTGATGCATGACAACAAAGGGGCTATCGAAAATATAATGAAATTGATTAAGCCCTTTATTTGAGCCAGTTATTGATTTGTTCTAGATCACTTCGTGTGAGTGTTCCAGCAGCTTGCTTGAGCTGAAGTATATTTTTAAGATAATCGTATTTGCTTATGGCGAGATTCTTTTGTGAAGAGTAAAGCCTTCTTCTGGCATCTAAAACATCGACAGTTGTTCTTGTGCCAACCTCATAGCCAGCTTCAGTCGCTTGAAGAGCAGTTGCAGATGATTTTACTGATTGTTGCAGAGCTTTTACTGTAGCTATCCCAGAGATTACCCCAAGATAAGAGTCTCTAGCTATTCTAGTGGTTTCCCTTGCAACCCTTTCGAGTTTTTCCTTGCTTGCCCTGTGTTTTGCTACAGCCTGTCTGACTCTTGAGGTTACTTGGCCACCACTATACAGAGGAAGATTAAGCTGTACTCCTACGCCCTCATTAATATTTTCATTGTCAGCAGGACTAAATTCACTGCCGCTATCCGATCTAAAACTATCAGTATCAATATCCCTTTTAGAAGCTTGGATACCGATTGTAGGCAAATGCCCAGATCTCTGGACTTTGATTTCACTCTTAGCAATCTCAACCCCAACTTGAGCTGATAGATAACTTAAGTTTTGCTCCAATGAGGTTTCAACCCAGTCTGCTTCACTTTGTGGATTAGGCATAATCAGGGGTAAGTTATTATCGGGTTTGTTTAATTGACCAGGATAACTATCCGTGATTGATCTTAGTGACTCTTTAGCTGTGGCTAGGTTTCTTTTCGAAGTAATTTCATTGGCAACAGATTGATCATAAGCAGCTTGAGCTTCTTGGACATCTGTTATTGCTATGAGACCAACATCGAATCTCTTTTGGGCTTGATCAAGTTGCTTTTCAATTGCTTGTCTTGCGGCTTGCTCAGCTTCTAGCGTATCTTCTGCAGCAAGAACATTAAAGTAAGCATTTGCTACACGAATAATTAAATCTTGTTCTGCTGCAAGATAATCAATCTCAGCCTGAGCAACTGTTTTATTGGCTTTTCTAAGATTCATCCAAGAACCGTAATCAAAAATTGCTTGTCTAAGTGTTACGTCCCATTGCAATGTTTCTGACTCTTGTAAAAAATCAGTGTTGTTGGTTATTACAACTTCTTCTCCATTGATCGGATTAATAATTTTTTGTTGGAAGGTGCTTCGCCCATCTGAATCAGTGTCTGAAAAGCTGGCAGACCCAGATAATTGAGGAAGAATAAAGCTCCTAGCTTGAGGTTTGGCCTCTATAATTGCTTCTTTATTGGCAAATGCCTCTTTTATTCTTGGGTCATTAACTAATGCCTGTTCATAGACATCCAAAAGAGAGGCCGCGTTTCCATTATCAATAAGAATAAAGGAGAAGAGCAATACTTTTAAAAAATTATTCATACACCTATTTTCGCTATCAGTTATATTTTAGATTAAGTCTGCAAAGAATACTCTCGCTGATATAACCTAACAAGCTAATCGTGTAACGAATTGTAACCGTCAAAATACCCTACACTATGAATTAATGATGAACTTATAAAATTGCAATCATTAACAAGGCAACAATATTAATTATCTTGATTAATGGGTTAATTGCCGGTCCTGCGGTGTCTTTATAAGGATCCCCAACAGTATCTCCTGTTATTGAGGCATTATGTGCTTCTGTTCCCTTGCCTCCGACATTTCCATCTTCGATATATTTTTTTGCATTGTCCCAAGCGCCACCACCAGCAGTCATAGAGATTGCTACAAAAATACCCGTGACAATTGTTCCAATCAACAAGCCTCCAAGAGCTCTAATACCACCGTCTTCAGGCATCATGATGTTCATGATTAGAGCAAGTGCAATAGGAACCACAACAGGCAACATTGAAGGAATAATCATTTCTTTGATTGCTGATTTCGTGAGCAAGTCAACAGCCTTAGAGTAGTCAGGCTTGCTTGTGCCTTCCATAATCCCAGGGATCTCTTTAAACTGTCGCCTCACCTCATCAACAACTGATCCTGCCGCCCTGCCAACAGCTTCCATAGCCATAGCTCCAAATAAATAGGGCACCATACCTCCAATAAATAATCCGATTATCACAGCTGGGTCGTCCAATCTAAACTCAACTAGCTTTCCTTCAGCTGCAAGGTTACTAGTGAAATCAGCAAAAAGAACCAACGCTGCTAATCCAGCTGAACCAATAGCGTACCCTTTAGTTACTGCTTTAGTTGTGTTCCCAACCGCATCTAATGGGTCTGTGATCGCTCTAATTTCTGAAGGTAGTTCTGACATTTCAGCGATACCTCCAGCATTATCAGTGATTGGTCCAAACGCATCGAGAGCTACAATCATTCCTGTTAAAGACAGCATTGATGTTGCAGCTATTGCTATACCATAAAGGCCAGCAAACATATAAGCACCCCAGATGCTCAGGCAAACGGCTATAACCGGTAAGGTCGTTGCTTTCATAGAAACACCAAGCCCAGCGATTATATTTGTGGCATGACCTGTTTCAGAAGCTTCTGCAATTCTTTGAACCGGACTGTACTCCGTTGATGTGTAGTACTCAGTAACAACCACCATAAAAGCAGTCAAAGCTAGTCCAATTAGCGATGCATACCATAGGGTAATTGACATATTCATATAATTAACAGTCACTGGATAAAAGGCAATTGCAGCGATGATTCCGGAAACAATCACACCTTTGTAAAGTGCTCCCATTACACTTCCGCCTTCTTTAGCCTTTACAAAAAGCATTCCAATTACTGATGCAACTATCGAAACTGCTCCTAATAGAAGTGGGTAGAGGATCGCATTATCATAATTTTCAGTCCCAACAAACAATAAGCCTCCTAGAAGCATCGTGGCAATAATGGTCACTGCATAAGTTTCAAAAAGATCAGCTGCCATTCCAGCACAATCACCGACGTTATCCCCAA
>CAZLQT010000034.1:0-13543 GCA_964561815.1 uncultured Woeseia sp. | reverse complement strand
ATCAGTGATTTTGACCCCAATTCATATTTGTATTTATCAAATGCTATCGATGCTTTTGATTTCACTGAAGGTTCCGATAACCTTGAAAAGGCAGCAGCAAAACTTGATCTAGATAGAGTTCTGATTATAGGCGTTGAAGAGGATTATATTTTCCCATTTCAGTGTCAAGAAGATCTTTACAATGCTTTTTCAGCCCAAGAATTTAGTGTAGACCTGTTAAAGCTTCCTTCGATAAATGGACACGATTCTTTTCTTGTTGATCATGAGAACTTTGGCAGCGCTCTGGCTAAATTCTTCAAATAACCTTATTTTGATAAATATGTCATAATAAGTTTTATGAGAAAAACATTTTTAATTCCTTTAATTCTCAGCTCTATTATTGCTTCGGCCAGTTTTGCTCAAACAGCAGAAGAGACTGACGCGGAACCGGGCTATTGGACCAATCTATTTACTGCAACGATTAGGTACACCGTGCAAATACCTGAGCCGTTTGATGTTGACACCTACTTTGATCGAGGCGGTGAATTAAAATCAGACCTAGACTATTCCGGGTCATGGTGGGTTGAGGGTGATGAAGGTTCACAGATGTTTTGCTATTTGATGACCTCAAACATGAGAGAGCCTGCACAGCTCAGCGAATGCTTCCCATTAGTCTTGATGAATAATCCCAGAATAGGCGCTAAATGGCCTGGCTTTTTCAAAGAAGGGATTATGTATGAAGCAATTGTGGTTGAAGGCAGACCTTAGTCAACACTAACTAAATCTTAAGAAAATTATATATAACTTATTGTTATAATAATTCCTTTATAACTTAATTTTTTGTTATGACACTTACCCAGTTTAAATACCTGCTCTCTATTGTTGATAATAAGCTTAATATTACCAAGGCTGCAGAATCTTCAAACACCAGCCAACCTGGAATAAGCAAACAAATAAAGCTGCTAGAAGATGAATTGGGTGCTTTTATTTTTGCACGTAAAGGGAAAAAGATCACCGCGCTAACTTCTTTTGGTGAAGAGGTTGTTTGGTATGCAAAGAAGATTTTGCAGGATGTAGATAATATAAGATTATTAAGCGATCAGATATCAGATATAGATGAAGGTGTTCTCACTCTAGCCACTACCAGCGCACAAGCTAGATATATTCTTCCTGAAGTCATTCAGGTCTTCAAAGAGGATTTTCCTAAGGTTAAGTTAGAATTAAAATTAGGATCCTCTGAGCAAATCAGAGAAATGGTTAAAGCCAATCAAGTCGACTTAGCTATAGCAACTGATTTGGAAGGGGTAAGCACTGATCTTGTTCTTCTTCCAGCTTACCATTGGTTCAATGCAATTATCGCCCCTTTAGACCATCCAATAAAAAAGGATCTAAAGAAGCTTACCATTCGCCGTCTAGCGAAAGAGCCTCTTGTAACCTATGCATTTAGTGTTGGTCCAGACACCAGTTTTACTGAGACTTTTAACAAAAATAAACTCATTCCCAATATTGTTTTTGCTGCCCGCGATGCAGATATTATTAAAACCTATGTGAAAATGGGTATGGGTATAGGGGTGATTTCAGGCATGGCTTACGAGTGCGACGATCATGAGGATTTCATAGCTGTCAGTGGTGAAAATATTTTTCCTAAATGCACCACTTATTTTGGCTTTAGAAGAGGCATGATTTTGAGTCGGTATGCAATGAGCTTTATTAATTTATTTGCAGAACACTTAAACCCAAAGCTTATAATGAAGGCTGCTGAAGCGAAGACACAAGATGAACTCAATCCGTTGTTTAGCAAGATTGAGCTTCCTGTGAAAGGTGGATGCGATCAAATTAAACTATAATTAATTAAACAGTATTGTGAAAAATAAGAACATATATACTGCAGTCCTATGCATGCTTTTTGCTGTCTTTTTGATGTCATTGTTGGACGTCATTGCAAAAATCTTACTCTATAAGTTTTCAGTTGCCCAAATGACATTTCTCAGGGGAGGGTTCTCGTTGCTAATACTCGGAGCTATCGGTGCCATTAGATATGGAATCAATAGTTTTAAAACACAGATACCTGAGTGGCATCTTTTAAGAACAATACTAATGATGATTTCATCATTCACGTTCTTCGCAGCTCTTGCGCTTCTGCCTTTAGTGAATGTTTTTGTCATCGTTTTTGTTGCACCCATTGTTGTTGCAGCTCTATCGGGGCCATTATTGGGAGAAAAAGTAGGTGTGTGGAGATGGACAGCAGTTTTAATCGGGTTTTCTGGTGTTTTAATCATCCTCGAGCCCAGCTCAGAGTTTAGCCTGGCAGGGACTATTTATGGTCTAATCGGTGTTGTGACATATGCGTTGAATACCCTGACAACAAGAAAATTATCGAGTCGAGAATCTCCATTAAATTTAAGTTTCTACATCTTTTTTGGCCCCACATTACTAGGAGCTTCGATTAGTGTTTTTGATTGGATTACTCCGACCATGTGGGATTGGTTCTTATTTTTTCTTACAGGATTGGTAGGCGGTTTCGCGTTCCTATTTTTTAATCTCGCTCTGCAAAAAGCAGAAGCATCATTTCTTGCAAGCTTCGAATACACAGGCCTTCTTTGGGCTTCATTAGCAGGTTATTTTATCTTTAATGAAGTTGTCGATTCAAAAATTTGGTTAGGAGCAGCAATTATAATTTTTGGCGGATTTATTATTCTTTATAGAGAGTCAAAAGTGAGTAAATCAATCGAGAATTAAATTCGTTAAAAGGATATAATTTGCTAATCAATTTTAATCAAATCATATTTTTCAGAGTTAATAAATGAATCAAAAAAATAAAGGCAAGGCGCTAGAATCAGCAGTCAGTCAAATTGAAAAACAATTTGGAAAAGGCTCTTTAATGAAGTTAGGTGAAGATAATATAGACCATACCATTGAGTCTATATCAACTGGTTCCATTGGCCTTGATGCAGCTCTAGGCATTGGCGGCCTTCCTCAAGGACGAGTTGTGGAAATTTATGGCCCTGAATCATCTGGGAAAACAACGCTAACATTACAAGTTGTGGCCGAATGTCAAAAAGCTGGCGGTACTGCAGCATTTATTGATGCTGAGCATGCACTGGATCCTATTTATGCAGAAAAAATCGGCGTTAATACCAGTGATTTTTATGTCTCACAGCCTGACACCGGCGAGCAAGCTTTAGAGATTACTGACATGTTGGTTGCATCAGGTGCGGTTGATCTTATTGTTATCGACTCTGTAGCAGCATTAACTCCAAGGGCTGAAATTGAAGGCGATATGGGCGATTCCCATGTTGGCTTACAGGCGAGATTGATGTCTCAAGCTCTAAGGAAGTTGACAGCAAATATTAAGAAAAGCAACACCATGGTTATTTTTATCAATCAGATTCGAATGAAAATCGGAGTTATGTTTGGCAGCCCTGAAACAACAACTGGTGGCAATGCTTTAAAATTTTATTCTTCCGTAAGGCTTGATATAAGGCGAATTGGCGCTATCAAGAAAGGCGATGAAATTGTGGGCAATCAAACGCGTGTCAAAGTGGTTAAAAATAAAGTATCACCGCCTTTTAGAATCGCTGAATTTGAGATCCTGTATGGTCACGGTATTTCTACTGAAGGTGAAATCATTGATTTAGGGGTAGAAAATAATCTTATTGAAAAATCTGGTTCATGGTACAGCTATGATGGAGACAGGATCGGTCAAGGCAAAGAGAATGTTAGAGAATATTTAATTGAAAATCCAAAGATCAAAGAAGAGATTAAGAAAAAAATTCTCGATACCATGATTCCTTCTGCATCCAAGAAGAAAAATTCCACTAATGGAAAATAACTAGCTCTTAATCTTAAAAGTTTTGAGCGAATCTCCATCTGAAAACAAGATCATTAGAAAAAAAGCCATGGATTATCTATCCAGAAGAGAGCATTCTCGCTATGAGTTGTACAAAAAATTATCTACTCATAATTTTGATAGAGAATTAATTAATCAAGAATTAGATACCTTAATTAAAGATAACTTACTAAGCGATGAAAGATTTGTTGAAGCTTTTATTTTTTCCAGAAAGAAAAACGGTAAAGGACCATTAAAAATATCATCTGAATTGCAGGAGAGAGGCGCGGACGAGTCATTGATAAATAGGTATATTGAAGAGATTGAAACCTCAGAATGGCTAGAATCTGCCGAGCAGGTGGTCGAGAAAAAGTTGGGGAATAATCAACAACTTGATTATGATAATCAATTAAAGATGATGAAGTTTCTTAACAACAGAGGTTTTACAATCGAGCAAGTGAAAACAACAATAAAGAAACTGCAAAAGGGCGAAGAGGTTGAATGACAATGAAAACGAATGAGATCAGAGAGTTATTTATTCGTTATTTTGAGACTAATGGCCATCAAGTGGTTGAGAGTTCCCCATTGGTTCCAGGGAATGATCCTACTCTTTTATTTACCAATGCCGGCATGGTTCAATTTAAAGACGTTTTCCTTGGTAAAGATGACCGCGAGTATTCTAGAGCGGTTTCTTCTCAGCGTTGTTTAAGGGCAGGAGGTAAGCATAACGACCTTGAAAATGTTGGTTACACAACTCGGCATCATACTTTTTTCGAAATGCTCGGTAATTTCAGTTTTGGCGACTACTTTAAAGAGGAAGCCATTCAACTAGCTTGGAATTTTATTACTGAAGAGTTGCAACTTGATAAAGATCGATTATGGGTAACCATCTTTGAAGACGACGACGAAGCAGCATCAATCTGGTTAGATCAAATTGGTGTTCAATCGGATCGCCTTGTTCGCATGGGTAAGGATTCTAATTTCTGGTCAATGGGAGACACTGGGCCATGCGGACCTTGCAGTGAGATATTCTATGATCACGGTTCCGATATTCCCGGTGGGCCTCCAGGATCAAAGGATGAAGATGGCGATCGATTTGTTGAAATTTGGAATTTAGTTTTCATGCAATTTGATCGACAGGATGATGGAACGATGACTCCACTTCCAAAGCCTTCGGTGGATACAGGGATGGGTTTGGAGCGTATTGCTGCTGTTATGCAGAACGTGCACAGCAACTATGATATTGATTTATTTCAGAATCTCTTATCAGCGATTAAAAAAATCTCTAATCAAGGCGATGAGAGTCACTATAGAGTGATTGCTGATCATATTCGCTCAACCGCTTTCTTGATTGCAGATGGAGTGACACCCGGGAATGAAGGCCGAGGTTATGTGTTGAGAAGAATTATCAGACGAGCACTCAGACATGGCTATGAATTAGAAATCCAAACACCGTTTTTCTTTTCATTAGTCGATCCTTTAATTAAGGAAATGGGGTCTGTCTACCCGGAACTAGATAATAAGTCTGATTACATACAGCGTATTATTCAGATGGAGGAAGAACGTTTTGCCTCAACTCTCACTCAGGGGATGCGTCTGCTTGAGAAGGAGATATCTGCTTTATCAACAGATAAGCTTTCAGGTGACTTTATCTTTAAGCTTTATGACACCTATGGTTTCCCGGTTGATATGACCAAGGATATAGCAAGAAATCATAATCTCGAGGTTGATATGGATGGATTCAATAAAGCTATGGAAAACCAAAAATCAATGGCAAGAAAGGCTAGTCAATTTTCACAAGTAGAAAATATAGCGCTTAATCATGAGCTTAGATCATTGTTCCTCGGCTATGAAGATCTAGAGGCTGAAACAAAAGTGATTGGTTTATTTTCAAATGACAGTAAAGAGACGATAGAATCAGGAGAACTTGGTCAGATCATACTGGAGCAAACTCCTTTTTATGCAGAAAGCGGAGGTCAAGTTGGTGATACGGGCAGTATTGAGTCAAAAAATGGACTCTTTGAAGTGCTAGATACGCAAATTTCGGGTGATGCATTTATTCATATTGGGACAGTAACCAGGGGGTCAATTTGTGTCGGAGAAAAGGTCAACGCTTCAATCAATCCAATTAAAAGAAAATCAATCACCAAAAATCATACAGGCACCCATATGCTTCACGCAGCTTTGATGAATGTCCTAGGCGATCATGTGCAGCAGCGAGGGTCTTTGGTTGATGATGAAAAGATTCGGTTTGATTTCTCTCATTTTCAAGCTGTCTCAAAAGAGGAAATACGGCAGATTGAAGTTCAAGTTAATGAAAAAATAGAAGAGAATATCGAAGTTGAAACAAGTATCATGAATCATGATAAGGCAATGGAATCTGGAGCCATGGCTTTGTTTGGAGAAAAGTATGGAGAGAAGGTACGTGTTCTTGATGTTGGAGATTATTCAAAAGAATTGTGCGGTGGTACACACGTTAAAAACACCAGTGATATTGGGCTTTTCAAAATTACTACAGAATCTAGTATTTCTTCCGGGACTAGAAGAATTGAGGCAATTACAGGGGATAAGGCTTTGAAATGGGCTGAGGAAACGGAATATCTCGTAGAGACATTAACTGAGATGCTGCAAACACGTCGTGAGGATGTTGAGGGTAAGGTTAAAGCATTAATTGCAGATAAGAAAAAGCTTCAAAACGACATTAAAGACCTGAAATCAAAATTAGCAAGCGCACCATCTCAAGACACATCGGTTCAGCCTGAAATGATTAATGATATCGCTTTGATTGTTAAACATCTTGAGGACGATACTGAAACAGAGGTGATGAGAGCAGCAATTGATCAATATAAAAATTCTCATCAGTCGGCAGTTATTATACTTTCTAGCAACAGCCATAAAGGGAAGGTTAGAGTATCAATAGGAGTTAGCGATAGCTTAACCGAGAAGATTTCTGCTGAGCAAATAGCAAAATCAATGTCCAGTATTCTGGGAGGAAAAGGAGGAGGGCGAGCAAATTTTGCTAATGCTGGAGGATCTGACCCAGAAAACATCGATAAAGCTATAGAAGCTGCAAAAGAGCTGATAAAAAATAGTTAGTTTGAATAAGAGTAAAATATTTTCAGTTATTGGGTCCATCCTATTATTTTTATTGCCCTCGCAACATCAACATTCGCATTCAGGGTTCTATTTTATAGCTGAGGGATTGGCTATTGTGGCCTTTGTGTTCTTGGTGGCTATAGCGATTTGGTTGCTCTTAAAGATAATAAAGGGGTTGATTGCCTTTATAGCAGCAATGACTTTAGGCGAGCTAAAGACCAGTTATCTCGATATTTATGCTTGGAGTTCATGCCTTATGGCGTCAGTTCAGTATCTAATTAAATAGCAATTGAACGCTACAAAATATTTATAATTTCAATTCTTAGTATTTTGATATGATTATAGTCATGATCAAGCAGGGTAAGATGATGACTATTTTTAAATATTCTATAGTCTTTATTTCCGTTTTCTTCTTATTTGGTCTTTTGATAAAAACTTCTTCTAATGTGACTTCATTTCATATTTTTATCTTTGGGTCTGCTGCTGGTTTTATTGGTTATTTAATGGCGGATCTATTGACGGGTTCAATCCATTGGTTTTGCGATACTTTTTTTTCTGAAAAGACCCCTGTCATTGGCTCATTCATTATTTTTCCTTTTAGGGAGCATCATAAGCATCCATATTTAATTACAGAGGATAAATTTATTGAGCAAGACACCACAAGTTTCTTTGTGCTCTTGCCAGCCTTAGTTACTGCATTTTATTCAAGCAAGACTTATGATGAAGCGCTTCTTTTATATCTTTCTCATAGTTGTTTGGTAGGGTTAGCTATAGGAGCCTTTTCAACTAACCTATTTCATAAATGGGCTCATATGGATAATCCTCCACAGATAATCCAAAAGTTTCAAAATATGGGCGTGATCTTAAATCACGAAAGACATAAGATTCATCATGCTAATCATGATAGAAGTTTTTGTGTTACTTCAGGATTGCTCAATCCTCTGCTAGACAAAATAAAATTTTTCCCAGCTATAGAAAGCTGTATTCGATTTTTCTCATATGTCAGAACCTAAAAGAGCTAGAATCGGCGAAGGTAGAATCAGTGGATACTTGTCAGTATTTTTTTCATTAATATCCTTTGGAGCAGTAATTTGCTTTCTTTTTCCAGAGTATTTTACAACCGAAGAATTCAGAGACAAATACCCTATGGAAATTATTAGAAGGTTGTTATTTGGCTGTTTATTGTTTTCTTTTTTATTTGCATTTTTGAGTCTATTGCTGAGCAAGAAAGCAAAATATGCATTTTTCGGTATGACAATCTCGATAATAGCAATTCTTTTAGGTGGAAGCGGTATAGAGGTTAAAGAATTTGAACAAAGTATTTTTTCAATTAGTTTAGACTGGATGTTATTAGAGATTCTTGTCTTGTCATTAATCTTCGTACCTATTGAATTATTCTTTCCCAAAAGAGTTAATCAAAGTAAATTTCATCCGGAATGGAAAACTGATTTAGTTTATTTATTCAAGGCTCAGTTATTAGTTCAATACACTGCAGCAGCTGTAAAAATGCCCGCCGAACTTTTTTTTAGTGACATGGGGATGCAGCAAATTCAGTTAATTGTTTCAGAGATTCCATTCTTCATACAGCTTTTTATGGCCATGTTTACAGCTGACTTATTTCAGTACTGTATTCACAGATTATTCCATGAAAATAGTTTTTTATGGCGGTTTCATGCAATTCATCACTCTATTAAATACGTAGACTGGATTTCAGGGTCCAGATTACACTTGGTTGACATATTTATCACAAGATCAATCTCTTATATTCCTCTTTATGTCTTAGGATTCGCAACTGATGTGTTTTATGTCTATCTAGTGTTTGTTTCTATCCAGGCTATAACTGTCCATGCAAATACTCGTATAGAGTTCGGCTTTTTAAAGTACATATTTGTTACTCCTCAGTATCATCATTGGCATCACAGTAAAGAGTCAGATACTCATAACAAAAATTTTGCAGTTCACTTTCCATTGATAGATAAACTATTCGGAACATATTATCTGCCTGAAAATAAATGGCCTGATGAGATGGGGTTAGAAAATGAGAAGTTTCCTAAAGGATATTTTAAACAACTCATTTTCCCGTTTATGAAGGATCCAAGGAAGGTTCAACCAAACAATCCAAGCACAAGATAAATACAAATACGTTAAGTTGATAGTTATTAGAAATGTATATAATATATATATAGAAAAAAATCTATATATATATGAATATACAAAAAAGAAGTAAAGCATACAAACACAGAGAATCTAGATTTAATACTCTCTTTCCAAAACGCATTGAAAAATCTATTGCGACTATTCAGTCAATTAAGAAATTATCAAATAAAACAAATTATGTGTACGATTCAAAACAAATCTATCAAGGGCTAATTCAAATTATTGATGAACTTAATTCTGTATTCGCTTCTTTCGGCCTGGACAATGATAAAAATATTTCTAATCAAAATGTATATATAGAAATCAATAATATTAAGAAAGAGTTAACTGAACTGAAAATTAAGATGCAACATAGTGAATGGAGGTAATTAGAATCAAATTCTTAAATTTCTTTTAATATTTTCAAGTTCTAATAAGACTAGCTCATTCTTTTTATCAAATGCGTTTTCAAGACTTCTGATTTTATTTTTAATTTCTTCATTGATTTCATGACTACTTTCAGTCTCTGAGCTTTCTTTTGGTATTTCAAACTTACCTATTACTATTTGTAACTCTGATACAAGCTTTGAAATCATTTCAAGTACTTCATCCTCTTCAAAAACATAGTTTGACCTTTCTGATAGCTTTCCAATTGATCGAATACTCCAGACAGCTTTTTCAAGTCTTTTTGGGTAAAGTCTCTTGAATCTTTCTCTTCTTAAATTCATATATATATAGATAATACATATATATATATTATATGTATATATATCTTACTTAATCTTATCTTTAATTAATAAAGGTAGGTAGGTTAGGAAGAAAGCAAAAATTGCTGTTGGCACAAGTGCAAATACATGCCAGGGAGCATCAGGAAATAAGTTCATTATGGTGTCACCACTCGGTTTATATAATAGGAACCAAAAGTTTGCTCCATCGCCTAAGAGCACATTAATAAGATAGATTATTAATGTTAATAATATAGTGATGCCAGTTACAAAGATAAAATCTTTGAAATAAGGACGTTCATTGAGAACAAAATATCCTGTTGACACACCGAGAAGTATCAATCCATGCCCATAGAAAAAGTTTATATATTCTGGATCTGGAAAACTATAAGCTAATCCTGGCGTAAGTAGTGCCATAGAAGCGGGAATAATCCCCCAGAAAAATGCACAATGAAAAAATCTAGGACCGTAACCTAAGAGATACAAACCAATTGCAACTTTAGAAAAATCACACATGTGGAGGGGCAAAGATTCCCACCAAGCAAATTGATACCCATAAAATATTTGCAGGAATGCGTGTGTAATCAATAAAACTCCTAGAGAAACTCTTGCGTACTGTGTTTTCTCATCTCCAAGAGATTTAATGTATAAAGTTAATAATACAATAAGACCATAAGTTAATATGAGGCTTAGAATATGAGTTTGGTCAAATAGCACGAAAGCGTTCATGTCCATATTCTACATTAGTTAATTTAAATATTTGCTTTTGTCAATTTACCTAGATTTGATAGTCTTTAATCATGGAAAAGGTTTTCAAAGAATCTAATGGCATTATCTATAATGGAGGAGCAATGCTCTATGCTATAGGCGCTTATTTTATAGGTTTTATGGGCCTATTTAATCAGAATATATTTGTAAATCTTTTATCTTCAGTCCTTTTAGCTCACGCCATGATTATAGCTGCCTATCTTGTCCATGAATCTGGGCATAATTTAGTGTTTAAGAAAATTAGATTTAATATCTATCTAGGTGAATTTTTTAGTTGGTTCTGTGGTTCCTCATACGGAACATTTAAGGACATGCAATACAAGCACTTTAGGCACCATGTTGATGTGGATGATGTGGTTTGGTTTGACTACGAAGGTTTTTTTGAAAAAAACCCTACGATTTTTAAAGTAACAAAAATTTTGGAATGGTTTTATATTCCCGCCCATGAATTTATTATGCATTTTATTACTATGTTTACCTCTTTCATTATTCCTGAAAGAAGGGATCAACGAGTCAGAAACGTAACTATGATTCTAATAAGGTGGTCCTTATTTATAACTCTATCAATCTATTTCCCTCGTGTGGCTATCTTTTATATCTTCTCATATATTTTGTTGTTAACGGTGCTTCGATTTATGGATTCAATACAACACGATTACCCTTATAATTTGACATTATTTAGCAATGAAAAGCCTGCAAGACAAGGAAACTATGAGTGGGAACAAGAGCACACATACAGCAATCCTCATTCCTATAACATTGAAGTAATCAACTGGCTGACATTAAATTTTGGTTACCACAATGCACATCACGATGACATGACAGTTCCTTGGTATCGACTTCCTCAAAAACATCGAGAACTCTTTGGAGACAATCCAGAAACTGTAGTGCCTTTTTTAGCTCAAATTAAGATTTTTCATAAAAACCGTGTGAGCAGAATATACGGTAATCATAATGAGTATTCTCCTGAAGGAAGAGATTACCTTATTGCGGCAAGGCAGGCTGAAGTATCCGGTGGGAACGCAGCATCATTTTTAACTTCTTTCTGATTCTTTATGCCAGATGCTTTGATGCTTGTTCTCTTAATTCATTAGAGATTTCAACAGATTTGCGTGTCTTTAAATCGAAGAGCACACAAATGCATTGAAGCGTCGCAGCAACCTCATTCTTACCAAGATTCTTCATCTCATATTGAATGGTGATGGATTTGTTCCCAATTTTAGTTAGCTTTGAATCAATTTCCAGTATATCGCCAACCGAGACTTCTGCCTTATAATCAATCACATGCTGAACGTCTGCCCAGGCAATTTTATTCTCCGCATCACTAGAGCCGGTCCATCCAAAGACCGAGTACAGCATATGATAAGCAGCATCATCAAACATGGCTACATAGTGACGCGTAGTCATATGACCTAAAACGTCACACATCCATGGATGTGCAACATTTTTTTGCACTAAAACCATAAGAATTCTCCAATAAGTTTAATCATTTATTTAGGCCTTTTTGAGGCCAAGGGTTTCTCTCGCTTCTGATGGAGTCTGAATTGAACATCCCATCAGTTGAACAATATCACAAGCTCTTTCCACCAATTGGCCATTCGATGCAAAAACACCCTTTTCCAAATAGAGGTTATCCTCTAGACCTACTCGAATATTCCCACCTAAGAGTACCGCTTGAGCCACCATGGGCATTTCCATGGCACTTGTCCCAAACCCTGCCCAATTACAATCTTCTGGTAGTGCATCAACCATGGTTTTAAAAGATGCGGTGCTTGCTTCAGCAGCCCAGCGAATACCAAGACAGACCTGAAACAGTGGCGGGTCATCCAGTAATCCTTGAGCCATAAGATGTTTAGCAAAGGATATGTGCCCAAGTTCAAAGACTTCAAGTTCTGGCTTCACGCCTATTTCTTGAAGCCTTCTAGCACCTTGTTCCAGCATGTTTGGAGTTGATATATAGACATAATCTCCTTCGGCATAATTGAATGAACCACAATCAAGAGAGCAAATTTCTGGCAAGAGCTCTTCAACATGTTTTATTCGCTCCATTATTCCAACACAGTCTGTGTTGTCGCTAAAATTCATAGGTTCCTCATCAGGACCTAAGAAAAGATCACCCCCCATACCGGTGGTGAGATTAATAATGACGTCTACATTGCTCTCACGAATACGACTCACTACTTCACTGTAAAGTTCGACACGTCTGCTTGGTTAGCCACTATCAGGTTCGCGCACATGAATATGGGCAATGGCGGCACCAGCTTTAGCTGCCTCTATCGCAGCGTTCGCAATTTCTTTTGGTGTGACTGGAATAGCAGGGTGTTTATTAACAGAATCACCTGAACCAGTTACCGCACAGGTAACAATAACATTACGATTCATTTGCTATTCTCACTAATACAAGAGTTAGTAAATTATCCATACTTTTACTTTAACATATCTTTATTCAATAGCATTTTGGATTGTCTGGAATTGATAAGATATAATTTCTAAATAACTAAAATTAAAGATCTACAGGGAGAGAGATAATGACTGAATATCAAGTATTAAACTTAATGCAGGTAGGGTTTATTCAAAATGCAATGTACTTCGTTGGAATGGTTCTAATGACTTGGCTAGGGTTTAGGATGTGTAACAACGTAAGGAATAATCCTAATTCAAATATGGCTAGTAAAGTTTTTACATCTGTATTCTGCTTATTTGTCGCAGCATTCATGTTTCAAGTAAATCAAATTGGTGGCGCCATCTTGGGTACAAATGTTGCTTTATTGGTTGATATGGGAGCAGCATCAGGTGATAGAATGGCAGCATATATGGATGCCCCACTTATTGTTGGTGGAAGTATTCAAACTTTATTTGTTTTATTTATTCTTGCATTTCAACTTGCAATGGTCTGGACTAAAGACTAATAGTCGACTAAGTTATAGTTTTTTAGATTCATTATAATAATCTAAATTAAGGAGAGGTGGCTGAGTGGCTGAAAGCGCTCCCCTGCTAAGGGAGTATACGT
>CAZLQT010000033.1:0-14372 GCA_964561815.1 uncultured Woeseia sp. | reverse complement strand
AGATTATTAATTACTTTGATAATATCAGTGGCTGTTTCCTTATTCACAATTAGGATGTATCCGATTCCACAATTGAATGTTTTTAGCATCTCCTCTTTATCAACGTTGCCTTCTTCCTGAATCCAGTCAAAAACTTCTGGCTGTTTCCAAGAGTCCAGATTAATTTCTGCATTAACATTGTTGGGTAAAATCCTTACGATGTTTTCTTTGAAGCCGCCACCTGTTATATGGACCATTCCATTTATTTCAAATCTTTTATTTACTTCATTGACAGCCCTAGAATATATTGTTGTTGGTTCTATAAGGGCTTCGCCTAGACTTCGATCACCTATTCTCTGTTCTAGGTTACTTGAATTAAGCTCAATAATTTTCCGAATTAAAGAATAGCCATTGGAGTGGGGACCCGATGATGATATACCAATTATACAATCGTTAGGCTTTATATTTTTCCCATCAATTATATTTTCATAATCAACGATACCCACACAAAAGCCAGCCAAATCAAAATCACCAGATTGATATACTCCAGGCATTTCTGCAGTTTCGCCACCTATTAATGCCATTTCTGATTGAATACAACCATCAGCTATCCCTTTTATTATTTTAGTGGCTTCATTATTTTCCAGTTTGGATGTAGCAAAGTAGTCTAGAAAAAACAGCGGTTTTGCCCCAAGTGTAATTACATCGTTGACACACATAGCCACCAAATCAATACCGATTTGATCAAAAGAGGACAATTGCTTAGCTAGCATGACTTTTGTTCCAACGCCATCAGTGCCTGAGACAAGAACAGGGTTTTTATAGGTCTCGATATCTAGTTTAAATAATCCGCCAAATCCACCCAGATCAGATATGACTCTATCGTTTAGGGTTTTTGCAACAATTGGTTTAATGTTTTCAATTAAGTCATTCGCCTTATCAATGTCAACTCCAGATTTGGAGTAGGTAAGTTTTTTGTTTTTAGACTTCATTACTATTTTTGGTGGTAATGTTTTGCCATGACTATAATCATTAGAGACTGTATATTAACATCAACGATTTTATTATTCTTTTAGTATTAGAGCATTCTTTATGGCAATCAAATTTAAACTCTCTTACATACCTAATGCAATCTGCATTTTCAGGATAATTTTAGTCCTGCCTATAGTCATTTATCTGATCAATGAGAAATATATTGATTCATTAATTTTAATTGCCCTTGCAGGCATCTCTGATTTTCTTGATGGGTTTCTTGCAAGAAAGAATAATTGGAGATCAGAGTTGGGCGCAACTCTTGATCCTATTGCAGACAAATTCCTATTGATTACACTGTTCATCAGTCTTTATATCATGCAACTTATTCCCTACTGGTTAACCGCAGTAGTTATTATGAGAGATGTGATGATTGCTTTTGGCTTATTCCTATACAACTATTTTGTTGAAAAGCCTAAATCAAGACCCACATTTATCAGCAAGCTTAATACTTTTATACAGATCTTTTTCCTCCTCTTTGTCATTGCGTCTCAAATTATTACGCAACCTTTTCAAATATTAGCTTTAATTCTAGGCGCCATAGTGTTCGTTACTTCAGTCTTAAGTTGCCTTGATTATTGGATCACATGGTCGATTAAAGCAAAAAATATTTTAACTGAATCAGGATAGATTATGCGTCAAATACCTCTTGATGTTTCATTGTCGGAATATATGACTTTTGATACTTTTTATTTGGGTCCAAATAAGTCTGCTGTTGATTCACTAAGAGATGAGAAGAATCAATTAATCTGGTTGGCAGGATTAGAAGGTTTTGGAAAGACACATCTCCTTCATGCATTGCTTAATAGCCATGATCATGAAAATAAAAAAGTACTCTATTTACCGATGTCAGAATCGCAAGCATTTACTTCTGATATCCTTGATAATCTAGCTCAGTATGATTTGGTAGCAATTGATGATATCGAAAATATTATTGGTGATATGATTTGGGAAGAACAATTGCTCAAATTCTATGAAGATTCTTTTAGCACTCCCAATAAGATTTTAATTGCAGCAAACGATACCCCTAAGGGACTTAATTTTTTATTGCCCGATTTATCATCTCGTTTTAATTTAGCATTGATAGAAAGACTCAGACCAATGAATGAAGACCAGATGATTGAAGCAATATTACTTCACTCAAGGGCTAGAGGCTTTGACTTGCCTGAAGATTCTGCAAAATATCTAATCAATAGAGTTCCAAGAGATGTTTCAGTATTGGTTGATATGATTAAATTGCTTGATTATGAGTCTTTATCAATGCAAAGAAAATTAACAATTCCCTTTATTAAAACCGTCTTAGGTATTAAATAAATATTTCAATCCAAACATCACTTGACCTAGGTGAATTAGACTGATATTTTTTTTATAAATAAAGAATTACTTTTCATGCAAACTAAATCTTATATCTCTGCTCTATTTCTAGTAGCAATCGTATCTTGTGCGACCTTACCGCCGTTGCAGGAAATGAGTAATGCCAGACAAACAATTTCTGCAGCTAAGGAACTCAGTGGTGATGCTATTACTAACGAAAAAATTATTGAAGCAGAGAGACTCTTAGCCCGAGCAGAAAGAAGGATAGAGGTTAATCTTTATGATTCTGCTAGACAGGATGCACTTAGAGCGCAGAAAGAAGCTATAGAGTTCATCGAACAAGCTATAGCTAGCAATAATAATAAGGAATAACTTTTTTAAGCAGAGATTCTTTGGATTAGATCTTCGATAGATAAATCTTCTTTATTTCCTGAGCGTCGATCAACTAATTCAATTGTGCCTTGATCCATTCCTCGTTTACTAAGAACAATTTGTTGTGGTATTCCTATAAGATCAGCTTCAGCAAATTTTACTCCAGCTCTTTCATCTCTGTCATCGATTACAACTTCCTTGCCAATAGCTCTTATTGAGTTATATAGTTCTTTGCCCTTTTCAGTAAGATCTGAATTTTTATCATTTAACACAATAATTATTATTTCAAAAGGAGCTATCTCTCCAGGCCATATGATTCCTTTGTCATCATGGTTTTGTTCTATAGCTGCAGCCACAATCCTTGAGATTCCTATGCCATAGCACCCCATCATTGGACTTACTGATTTGCCCTCTTTATTTAGTACTGTGAGTCCCATGCTTTTTGAGTATTTATCACCCAGCTGAAAAATATGTCCAACCTCTATACCTCTAGCAAAGGAGAGTTTACCTCCATCAGGTGCTTTTTTAGATTCAATCATTTCGACATTTGCTGCGTAGTTTTCTTCATCACAATAAGCTATCTCATCTTCACCTGAGTCAGCAAGAACATGGTATTCGTGAGACGTAGAGCCACCAATTTCTCCACTATTGGCACTGACTTTTCTAAAATTTAAACCTAGATCATTGAATATGTTGTTATAGGCGTTTCCCATATTTTCATATTCATCTTCCAATGATTTCTGATCCAAGTGAAATGAGTATGCATCTTTCATTAAAAACTCCCTTGCTCTCATAACACCAAATCTTGGCCTAATTTCATCCCTAAATTTGGTTTGTATTTGATAGAAATTTACGGGAAGTTGCTTATAACTTGTGATTTCTTTTCTCACAATATCCGTAATAACTTCCTCATGAGTTGGCCCAAAACAAAAAAAACGTTCATGACGATCTTGAATCCTAAGCAGAAGATTACCATATTCTTCCCAACGACCTGTTTCTTTCCAAAGCTCTGAAGGTTGAACCGCTGGCATTAAAAGCTCATAAGCCCCAGATGAGTCTAGCTCTCTCCTAACAACTTCTTCAATTTTCCTTATAACCCTTAACCCAAGAGGCATCCATGTGAATAATCCTGAGGCAAGTTTTTTTATTAACCCAGAGCGAAGCATCAAACGGTGTGAAATTAATTCCGCGTCTGATGGAGTATCTTTATAGGTTCTTAAAGGGTATTTTGATAATTCCATAATAGAATAGTAAGTAATTACTGAGAGAAATGCACCTGACCTTATAAAAAAATATGAAAGTTACCGTGGTTTCAAATTTCCAAGCTTCGCTCCAATTCTCTATAATGAGTCCATGATTGTTAAAAGAAATAAAAATAAAAAAAGGAATACACTAAAAAAAGGTATATTTTTCCTTCCTAATTTATTTACTAGTGCAAATGTCTTTTCAGGCTGCTTCTCAATTTTTTGTTCCATTGATGGGAGGTTCGAACTTGCAGCCATAGCTATCTTTATTGCTGTCTTTTTGGATGGATTAGACGGAAGAGTAGCCAGAGCTACAAATGCTGTTTCTGATTTTGGGAAACAATACGATAGTTTGTCAGATCTTATTTCTTTCGGGGTAGCACCTGCGATTTTATATTATTCTTGGTGTTCAAATAATCCATACGATGTTTCTCAAGAAAGGATTCTATTTCTGATTTCATTTTTCTATATTATTTGTACGGCCTTAAGATTGGCCCGATTTAATAATCTACTGCAATTAAAAGATGATAACCATTTTATAGGCCTACCTTCTCCTGCCTCTGCGACACTCTGTTCTGTTGTTGTTTGGCAATGCCACCTTAATTTTATTGACCCGTTAATTAGTTACGCGATAATTTCAAGCACACTTTCTTTGTCTGCTGCACTCATGGTTTCATCAGTCAAATATAACAATTTTAAAGATCTTAGAGTTTCTAATAGGATGCCCTTTATTGGAACATTATTTGTTCCCTTGCTGATGATTCTAATTCTTTTAAACCCACCAATGATTTTAACAATTATTTCCGTTATCTTTCTTATCTCTGGACCCCTGAGTCATCTATTGTCATTTTTTACCAAAACAGAGCTTTCAGAAGAAGAAAGCTAATTACTTTAATTTAATGCTTGATACAAATAAGATCCTTCGACTAATTGGAGTCCAAGGCTATAAATCAAGAGTAAGTGAAAACACAAAACAACTTGAAAACGCTAAAGGCGATTGGAATGTATTAGAATCCGAGGTAAAAAATTGCACAAAGTGTTCCTTGCATAAGAGTAGAACTCAAACAGTTTTTGGGTGTGGCAACAAAGACTCCGATTGGCTTTTTATTGGTGAGGCTCCTGGAAAAGATGAAGATCTTCAAGGAGAACCATTTGTAGGAAGAGCGGGTCGGCTATTAAATGAGATTATTTTCTCAATAGGCCTGAATAGAGAGGACATCTATATAGCAAATATCCTTAAATGCAGACCTCCAAATAATAGAGACCCTTCATCAAAGGAGATAAATTTATGTAGTTCTTATTTGGAACAACAAATCAGAATGATATCGCCAAAAATCATAATTGCTGTTGGCAGAATTGCGGCACAAAACCTTTTAGGATCTGATCTAACGATGGGAAAATTAAGAGGCACTGTTCATACTTATAGTTCAGAAAACATCCCTGTTGTTGTTTTGTATCATCCTGCATATCTTTTAAGAAGCCCATCACAAAAACACAAAGTCTGGTCAGATCTTCAATTGGCAAGAACTGTAATGGAATAATCTATGAATTATTTGAGAAAAAAGAATGTAATTTCATGGGCCTTATACGATTGGGCTAACTCTGCTTTTGCTACAACTGTGATGGCTGGATTTTTTCCAATCTTTTTTAAAGCTTATTGGGCTAACGATTTATCTGACATCGACAGCACAGCTATGGTTGGTTATGCAAATTCCTTTTCTGGTCTTATAGTAGTTATTTTGGCACCAATATTAGGAGCCTATGCAGATTTAGGTGCAAAAAGGAAAAGATTCTTAGGTATTTTTGCATCACTTGGAATTGTTTGCACAGCATCATTTTATTTTGTTCCCGAAGGTCAATGGGTTATTGCTGCATTACTCTATGGAATTGCTTGTATAGGTTTTTCTGGGGGGAATATTTTTTATGATTCCTTGATTGTTTCTGTTTCTGATCAATCAAGCCGGAATCAGGTTTCTGCCTTAGGTTATTCATTGGGCTATTTGGGAGGAGGTATTTTATTTCTTTTGAATGTATTGATGTACCTCTATCCTGAATCATTCAATATTAGCTCTTCATCTGAAGCTGTTCTCTTATCGTTTACGACCGTAGCTGTATGGTGGGCCTTGTTTTCATTACCTTTGTTTAAAAATGTTAAAGAATCTACCCATTTAAATGATCAGAACGGCTTTACTAAGACGATGGTGAGATCCTTTAAGGAAGTCTATTCAACTTTAACTGAAATCAGAAAATATAAAAGAGTGGGTATCTTCCTTATAGCATACTGGTTCTATATGGATGGCATCGATACTATTGTTAGGATGTCAACTGCCTATGGAACCGATATAGGTTTAGATGCTTCATCATTGATTACTGCACTTATACTTACTCAATTTGTAGGTTTTCCTGCCACACTAATTTTTGGTTATTTGGCTGATCGTATTGGGTTCCAGAAAATTCTTACTGTTGGAATAATTATCTATATTGTTATTTGTTTTTTTGCATACTCAATGACAACCGCTGCAGAATTTTACGTGTTAGCAGCTACAGTTGGCCTGGTGATGGGAGGCATGCAAGCTGTTAGCAGAGCTTTTTTTAGTAGCATTATACCTAAGGAAAAAGAGGCACAATTCTTTGGTTTCTATAACCTAGTTGGGAAATCAGCTGTGGTTGTGGGCCCAGCTTTGGTTTCATTGTTTGCTGTGGCATTCAATGATTCAAGGATTGGGATTATAAGCCTATTAATTCTTTTTATCCCTGGACTAATAATTTTATGGATGGTTCCAGATGAAGATTAACTTGATGAGAGCATTCTAATTTGCTCCTCAATTTTTTCTTGGTCAAACTCTAGCTTCTCAAGTTTATTTTTTAGCTCTTCAACAACTTCTTTTGGGGCTTTATTAATAAAGTCTTTGTTTGTTAACCTATTTTTTACTGAGTTAATTTCAGATGAATTTTTTTCAGACTTTTTCTTTAGTCTTTTCGTTTCTTCATCAATATCAATTAAACCCTCTAATGGAATGAGTATTTTAGATTTTCCTAAAAGAGCAATGGCAGAGATTGGTGTGTCCTCTTTCTTTTTTAAAACCTTAATGTCATTTAAGGAAGCTAGGTCTTTTATCAATGAACTAGTTTGATCCAGTTTTTCTATATCTTCGGTGTTAGTTGCTTCTAAGAAAACATCAATCTTCAGCTTCGGTGAAATGTTCATTTCTGAACGTATTTGTCGAACATTGGTAACAAAAGATTGAAGCCACTCAATACTCTGATTGTCTGTTTTAGTAATTTTAAGATCATATTTTTCAGGGAAGCTCTGCATCATTATGCTCTTACTTGCATTGCTATCAATTAACGATTGCCAGATTTCTTCAGTGATAAATGGAATGATTGGATGTAGGGTCCTCAGTGATTTTTCTAAAACGCTTATTAGATTATTCTTTGTTACTAATTTCTCTTCCTCGGATCGATCAGGATCATTCAAAAAAGATTTTGACAACTCAAGATACCAATCACAATAATCATTCCAGATAAACTCATATAAGGCTTTAGCAGCTCTATCTAATCGATATGCATTGAAGCTACTTTCAACGGTATCAAGAGTTTCATTAAGTCTAGACTGGATCCATTTATCTATTAAATTTAGATCATTAGGATCAGTAGATTCTTTGCTGAACACCATGTCAGACGTGTTCATTTTTACAAAACGGGTAGCGTTCCAAAGCTTATTGCAGAAATTCCTATACCCCTCCACTCGATTTAAATCGAGCCTAATATCTCTACCTGTTGTGGCTAAAATTGCAAAAGTGAACCTTAATGCATCAGTTCCGAATTCTGGGATACCGTTTGGAAACTCTTTTTTTGTTTCTTTGACTATCCTATCTGCCATTTCTGGTTGCATTAACCCTTGAGTCCTTTTTTCGACAAGAGAGTCTAAATCTATTCCATCAATGAGATCAATTGGATCCAAAATATTTCCTTTTGATTTTGACATTTTTTGCCCATTCTTATCTCTAATCAGTCCATGGATATATATTTCATTGAAGGGTATTTCTCCCATAAATTTAATTCCCATCATGATCATCCTAGAAACCCAGAAGAAAATAATGTCAAAACCTGTAACCAAGACACTGGTTGGATAAAAGGTTTCTAAATCATAGGTCTTTTTTGGCCAACCTAGACTGGAAAATGGCCATAGAGCTGATGAAAACCATGTATCTAGGACATCCTCATCTTGTGTTAATTGAGTTGACGAACTGAGGTTATTTTTATCTCTAATTTCCTCTTCATTTGTTCCAACATAGACATTATTGTCTTTGTCATACCATGCCGGTATTCTGTGGCCCCACCATAATTGTCTACTGATACACCAATCTTGTATATTTTCCATCCATTCGAAATATGTTTTAGACCAATTCTCAGGAACAAACTTTATATCACCTTTTTTTACAGCTCTGATAGCGGGTTCAGCAAGGGGTTTCATTTTTACGAACCATTGATCTGTAAGGAAAGGCTCTAGAATAGCTCCACTTCTATCCCCTCTGGGTACAGAGAGGCTATAGTCTTCAATTCTTTCTATAAGATTTAATTCTTCCATTTCTTGAACAATTAATTTTCTAGCCTCAAAACGATCTAAGCCAATATATTTTTCTGGTACAGATTTATTCATAGAAGCTGCTCTTGTGAAAATATTAATCACATCGAGGGAATGCTTTTTCCCGATCTCAAAATCATTGAAGTCATGACCGGGCGTGATTTTTACACACCCACTGCCAAAATCTTGGTCGACATATTCATCAGCAATAATAGGTATTGGTCTATCAGCCAAAGGTAAATTCACCACTTTGCCAATTAAGTCTTTATAGCGACCATCATTTGGGTTAACAGCTACTGCGGTGTCACCTAACATTGTTTCAGGCCTTGTGGTGGCAACAACAATAAAATTATCTGAGTCATTTATTGGGTATCTAAAGTGCCATAAATGTCCGCTTTCATCTGATTGAATTACCTCTAGGTCAGAGAGCGCTGTCAACAGAATAGGATCCCAATTTACAAGTCTTTTACCTTTATAAATAAGTCCTTCTTCATAAAGCTTAATAAAAACTTCTCTAACACCATCTACAAGATCATCATCCATGGTGAATTTTTCCTTGGTCCAGTCTGTGGAAGTACCGAGCCTTTTCATTTGTCTTGTTATTGTGTCACCGGATTGTTTTTTCCATTTCCAAACCTTCTTCTCGAAAGCATTTCTTCCTAATTCAGTTCTGGAGATTCCTTCAATTTCAAGTTGTCTTTCAACAACCATTTGGGTTGCTATACCTGCATGATCTGTTCCTACTTGCCAGAGTGTATTTTTCCCTTTCATTCTCTGATATCGGATTAACGCATCCATAATAGTGTCTTGGAACGCATGACCCATATGCAAAGTTCCCGTCACGTTAGGCGGAGGGATGACTATACAAAAAGGATCTCCTTGCTTGCTTGGAGCAAAGTAGCCTGAGTTTTCCCAGTCTTTATAGATCTTTTGTTCTATTGAACTTGGATTGTATGTCTTTTCCATATTTAGTCCGCTTTATGAGACTTGATTATAAATCCATTTGATTTATATGACTTCCATTTTTCTCTAGCCATCTTTTTCTTATCTTCATCATTTTCAACGATTTCATGGATCTTATCACTATCTTTACTAGCCTCTGGAATCTGATTACTAAGATTTACTATCGCTTTGACATTGTTTGCCTCATTCCCTTCCCAGCCAATCTCTATTGGTGATCCATTTTCTTTACTTATAAGGCTATGTGGTACAAAACTTTCTTGTCTGAAGGTCCATAGCAATGCATCAATTTCGTTAGCTTCCTCTTCATTATTGCAATGAATGTAGATAGAAGAAGTGCCTTGTTTATAGCCTTTCTCAACTAATCTGCAGGCATAAACAAGCAAATCCCTTCCAGATTTTTTTTTAAACTGATGAAATAAAATTTGGGGTTTCTTAATTGCTTGACTCACTTATAAGGAATTCAGAGACCAAAGCGACCGGTCTTCCCGTTGCGCCTTTATTTGCACCCTCTAACCAAGCGACACCAGCAATATCAATATGGGCCCAGTCAAAATCACCTACAAATTTTTGAAGAAAGCAGCCAGCCGTAATTGTACCGGCACCTGATCCTCTAGTGCTTATATTTGCCACATCAGCAAAGTTACTAACAATCTGATTTGCATAATCTTCAGTTAATGGAAGTCTCCATGTGGCATCTCCTGAAGCTATGCCTGCATTGATAATTTTATCAGCCAACACATCAGAATTAGACATCAAACCAGAATGATGTGCACCAAGAGCAACAACGCATGCTCCAGTTAAGGTTGCCATATCAATAATAAATTTTGGCTTAAATCTTTGAGCATAGGTCAATGCATCAGCCAGTATTAGTCTGCCTTCAGCATCCGTGTTCAAAATTTCTATGGTTTGACCAGACATCGATTTAACAATATCACCTGGTTTAGTTGCTGTAGAGCTAGGAACATTTTCACATGTGGGGACAAGAAAGACGGCATTGATTGGTAAATTTAGTTCAGCTACAACTTGAATTAATCCTATTGTTGTTGCCGCACCGCACATGTCGTATTTCATCTCATCCATACTATTCGAGGGTTTTAGTGAAATACCTCCAGTATCAAAGGTGATGCCCTTCCCGACAATAGCGATTGGTTGATCACTCTTTTTAGCGCCTTTATATTCAGCGATTATTAGTTTTGCTGGTTCTTTTGCTCCAGCTGTTACTGATAAGAGTGAATGCATACCCAGCTTTCTCATTTGTGCTTCGTTCATAACCTTTAAAGTTAAGGATTTATGCTTTGAAGCAATCTTTCTTGCCTCTTTTGCTAAATACGAGGGCGTGCAAATATTTGAAGGAAGATCTCCAAGCATTCTAACTTTTTGAGTCGCTTTTCCTATTGCATCTCCTTCATTAAAGCCTTTGTTCATTAAAGCAATTCTTGGTTGCCCATTAGTTCCATGCGAAATCCTTTTTAATGATATTTTCTTTGCATTGCTTTTCTTTGTTGTTGTGTACTGGTATGAAATTTGATGCCAAGCTTCAGCAAGAATCCTTGTTGATCGATATTGTGACTCATTCTTTTTTCCACAAATATCATTTGTACTAAGGTAACTAATTACAGATTTATGTGAGGTACTAGAAAGTTTTGCCAGTGATGACGTGAGTGCTTTTTTATAATTCTTTTCAGAATATTTATCGTAATCACCACAGCCAACCAGCATCAGCCTTTTATAGCCTTTGCCAACAACCGGTAAAATTCTTGTTTGACCAATTTTCCCTTGTATATCATTGTTCTTTTGGAAATCTTCAATTACCTTATTGTTTGCTGTATTTATCGTTTTTGTAGCTCCTCGCAATTTCTTATCTTTAAAAATTGGCAGGATCAGGCAATCCGCTTTAGCTTCTGTTGCTTTTTTAGTATTTATTTGAAAATTCATTTTATTACCTATTTATTTATTTTTTTAAAAGGAAAATATCAAAACCAACTATAATCTATATAGTTTTAGTATGACGATAATTGTAGTGTAATGGTATTAGCTTTAAAACCAATAATTAAAGGACTTTATTTATTAATTGAATAAAATCACAGAATGCATGAATAAAATTCTTGGGCAATATTTTTTAAAAGAACTGGCAGTGACTTGGTTTTCTGTAACTTTTTTTCTGCTGGTTGTTTTAGCCACAAATAAATTTGCTGATGTTATAGGTGATATTGCTTCAGGCGATTTGCCTGCTTCTTCACTTTTTCAAATAATCCTATATTCCTCGATAGATTATTTAGTGGTATTGATTCCATTAAGCACTTTTCTATCAATTCTAATAGTATTGGGTCGTTTTTATAAAGACCAAGAAATGACAGCGATACTGAGTTCGGGAATAAGTCCTTCTTTTATTTATAGAATTTTAGTAATACCAATGATCTTTCTGACTACTTTATTATTTTCAATTTCAATTTACTTGTCTCCTGAGGCTAGGAAGAACATAGAGTTTTCAAAAAATGATGCTCTTTCAAATATAGGAATTGAGTTCTTTGAACCCGGAAGATTTTTAACTTTAAAGGATCGTTCGGTTTTCTATTCTAAAGAAAGATACGATGACAATCGTTTTATTGAAGTCTTTTTGCAAACCGAGGTAGGAAATGAGGTCAGTGTTGTAACTGCAGAGTATGCCGAAATTCAAACAAATAATAATGATAATTTTCTAGTTTTTTTTAATGGCAAAAGATATCAGGGTAAGCCTGGAGATATAGATTTTAAGGTTATAGAGTTTGCAGAACATCAGTTACCTTTATACATAAAAGAAAATAATGAGAAAGATAATGATATTTCTACTGAGAATTTCAACTTTCTTCTTAATGCACAAGACTTAAAATCAAAAGCAGAATTGCAATGGCGTGTTTCTCCCTCAATAGCTTTGATCATTTTAGTTTTACTCTCTATACCATTAAGTAGATCTTCTCCAAGACAGGGGCAATATGGAGGACTTGTTTTAGGTATATTGATTTATATGATTTATGTGAATTTATTGGGAGCAGCTAGGGTTTGGTTTGAGCAAGGAGACTCTCCCGAAATATATGGTATTTGGTGGGTTCATGCTGCTGCTTTAGTATTCACTTTCTTAATGATTTTATCTAACTATAATTTTTTTAGTCGCTTAAAACGAGCAGGTGTGAAAAATTGAAACTAATAGACTGGTATATTTTTAAGTCAATTTCAAAAATGACATTAGTCGTTTTGTTTGTTTTTTCAGCTCTCTCAGGCTTTATTGATTTTATCTCACAAAGTGATGATATTGGTATTGGCGAATATGGAGTATACGAGGCTGTTCAATACACACTTTTAAAATTACCCAGTTCCGTATTTCAGCTTATACCTATAATAGTTTTAATAGGCAGTTTGATTGGTTTGGGTAATTTAAGTAAAAACAATGAAATTACAGTGATTCTATCCTCTGGCTTGTCTTTTCTCAGATTATCACTATCAACAATTTTTGCTGGATTAATTTTATGTTTTTTGACTATTGGTCTTGGAGAGTACCTTTCTCCTCCAATGGAAAGACTGGCTGATCAATTAAGAACAAAGAATAAATATAATTTGGAATCAATCGGCGAGTCTAAGGGCTTTTGGGTCAAGGAAGGAAATAAAATAATTAATATCAATTTTGTTTCAGAAAATAAGAGTTTTGGTCAATTAACTATTTTTGAATTAGGCTCAGAAGGACAGATTGAAAAAATATCCAGAGCATCATCAGCAGGTATTGATGATTATAATCAGTGGATTTTGAGCAATCTAAATGAATCTATTTTCAATAGTACTGGCATAGAATCGACCTATTCCAGATACAAAATTGATAAAACTAAACTGGATAGAGATCTTGTAAGTCTGAGTGTTGTCGAATCAGAAGATTTGAATATTATTGAATTATTTAGATTTATAGAATATTTAGAGAGCAACACACTAGATGCTGGATTATACAAAGCATCCTTCCACAGCAGACTCGCCTCATTATTTGTTATCCCGATTATGTGTTTATTTGCATTACCATTGTCTTTTGGTTTTCAAAGATCAAGAGGAACAGGCTATAGGATTACCATTGGTATCATTATTGGAGTAGCTTACTTTGTTATGCAGAATTCGTTAATGGAATCAGTTCAAATCTATTCAATAAATCCAATATTGATTGGGTGGTCACCATTATTGCTTTTGACATTTATAACTTTATTAACCTTTAAGATAACTAGAACCTGATTAAGTGAATAGATTAATACAGCTTTTTTTCACACTAACTTTTTTGGTTTCAATCTTTTCTTGCTCAACCATTGAGACTGACCAAGAAAGATTAGCTGAAGATGACAGAAATCTTAATGATCAAATAACCCAACTTGCTAAACAAAATAAATTAATAGAAGAAGAAATATTTGATCTAAAAAATCAGTTATCAGAGATCCAAAAGGCCATAGCAGAAGCTAACAGTCCAATTATCCTCAATGATTCTGAAAGACAATCCTATCAAGAGTCTTTTGAATTGATTAGGAAGGGTGATTACGAGGCTGCAGAAGCGTCTTTTACAAATTATATAAAGACTTATGAGGGCAGTGACTTTATTGATGACGCTAAATTCTGGTTAGCTCAATCAATGTATTCTCAAGGACAATATAATCCGGCTTTAGAACTTTTTGAAAGCATTCAAGCAGATTATCCGCAGTCTGAAAAGATTATGGAATCAATACTAAAAGCTGGTTTCTGTCATTTTGAGTTAGGCAACATAGATAAATCTATACAGATATTTAGGCAAATTGTAGCTGATTACCCAAACTCTTCTGTTGCACGATTAGCTTCTGAGAAGCTTGATAATATTAATTAACCTAATATGATTAAATGGC
>CAZLQT010000032.1:0-14726 GCA_964561815.1 uncultured Woeseia sp. | reverse complement strand
AATTTAAAAGCATAAGAAAGGGCTCTTTCATTAGGGCCCTTTTTTTTTATTGGTTTTCTAGTTAAAGTTAAGACATAGCTGTGAAAAAAATACTTGAACAATTAACAAAAATTACAGATTTAACAATTTTGTTTGCTGCGATATTTGTATTCTTAGCCTATATAACCCCAGAGGGCATCTCAGAGTCTTCAATCAATAATCTAAGAACTAACTCACAGACAATAGCTTCTTCGCTATCTTCAGCAGAGAAACAAGCGGCTAATGCAAATACAAGACTTCAAGAATCTAACTCATTCAGCAGTGATCTAAGAAGTTCTATAAGTGCACTTGAGGGAGAAATTATTAACCTTGAGGCACAAGTAAATTTAATTGATCCAGCAATTGACCAAACAAGCATCGATGAACTTGGTGCAGAAATTAATGAACTGAATTCAGGAATTAATGAACTAAACACAGGGCTTACAAATAATGAATCAGTGATCGATGTTGCTCAAAGAGCACTCCAAACTGCAAATAACAATGTTCAATCATTAAGAGACAACCTTAGAGCAGCTGAACAAGAGGTCGCTGATTTAGAAGCTGAATTAGAATCTTCACGAGCGATATCTTGGATTCAGCCAGTGCGGCAAAACACAGACAAACTTATAAATGCAGCCGGCTTTGATGGATTCATAGCTGGTTTTGCAGCATTAATATTTTGTCTTGTTGTCAAGCGAAGAAGAGACTGGTTCAGACGCATGTTTGGTTTGTATTTTAAATAATACAACATACAAAAAATATTAAATTACACTAGTTTTCTATGAAGACACTTAATATTGGAGATATTTCCGTTAACAAGATTTTGGATGGTGTAGAGCGCTTTCCAGCTGTTAATGCTTTTCCGGAGATCAATACAGAACTATTTGAACAACATAAGAGCTGGATGCATTCATTTTATGATTTTAACAGTCAAATGTTGATTCTCAGTATGCACTCTTACTTAATACAGACACCGTCCTTAAATATTCTGATTGATACTTGCATAGGCAATGATAAAAATAGGGTCGGACAAGGACCTATATACAAATCTAACCAAGGTATTCTAAGTCATTGGAACAACAGATCCAGCAATTATCTTGAAAACCTAGAGGCTTATGAGTTAACCCTTGAAGATATAGATATCGTAATGTGTACGCATATGCATGCGGATCATGTAGGGTGGAACACAAGGTTGGTTGATGACAGATGGGTGCCAACCTTTCCCAACGCCAAATACTTGTTCTCACCGCTTGAATTGGATAGCTTACAAAAAGACAGCAGAAACCCATTTGATCAGTATCTCAGACTGGTCTACGAAGATAGTGTGCTGCCAATAATCCAATCAGGACAAGCTGAAATGATTGACGAATCCACAGACTTGGGAAAAGATATCAATCTTATTAAAAGCCCAGGACACAGCCCAGGCCATTATTGTATTGAATTGAATGGCAAGAAAGGTAATGCCATGTTAACGGGCGACATTCTTCATAACCCCATTCAAGTGACATGCCCTTCAATGTCAACGATGTTTTGTGATAATCCAGATCAATCAAATCAAACTCGCATTAAGCTGGTTGACGAGTTAACCGATTCTAATACCATCGTTCTGGCTGCTCATTTCGCAGACACTTCAGCAGGAGTTATTGAAAGCACAAATGATTCAAGAATGTTCAAACTTATATGAGTGATATTGATTTTAGTGCAAATAATTGTTTTGTTTGTGGTCCGGACAATCCTATTGGCTTAAAGATAAAGTTTACTATTGATGATGATGATATTTGCCGAGGACGCTTTACCTCAATGGAGAATCATGTGGGATATCAAAATACCACTCATGGAGGGATTATTTTCAGCTTATTGGATGATGTAATGGCCAATTGGCTTTTTTTGAAAAACCAAGTTGCACAAACTGCCCAGTGCGATCTCCGTTATAGGCAGGCACTTCCGGTTAATGAGCCCGTTATCTTGGAAGGGTGGTGCGAAAAACAAAGATCGAGAGTTGCCTTTATGAAAGGCCAGGTTATTCTAGCTTCTAATTCATCCGTTGTAGCTGAAAGTAGTGCAAAATTTATGTTAGTAAAAGACTAATTTACATGTAACTTTTTGTAACGTATTAACTAATAGTAAGCTCTTTTCATTACGATCTATTTTCTTATCTTTGAAATCCATTGGATAATGGATATCGAAAACTTAAGTGATACTTAAGCATATGATTAATGAAGTAAAAAAATACGTTTTAGACAAATTTAAATCAAGCCGGCCTATGATGATATTAATAGGCTCTACATTTCTTTTTATATTTATCTTAAATGTCACCAAGACTGAGCCAGAACTCCTAGTATTAGAGGAAAAAGTTTGGCCTGTTTCGGCAGTTAAAGCTAAGTATCAGAACGTGCAGCCAACCTTGAGCCTTTACGGCGAAGTCATCTCATCCAGACGAAGTGATTTGAGAGCTTTTGTCGGTGGTCAGGTAGTTGAAGTCGGTAGTAATTTTAAAGAAGGAGCAATTGTTGAAGAAGGAGAGTTACTTCTGGTTATCGATGATTTTGAGTACGCAAATGCTGTTGTTGAAGAAGAAGCCAAATTTGAAATCATGAAACGTGATTTTGAAAGAGCCGAAGAACTTTTTTCACAAGGCTCTATATCAGAGCAATTTAGGGACAATGCACTTCTTGAAAAAACCAGACAAGAGTTGGTTCTTTCAGAAGCAAAGAAGGATTTAAGAGACACCAGACTATACGCACCTTATGACGGGGTTATTAATGATGTTTTGGCCAGTTTAGGAAAACAAGTTAGCACTTTTAATGACAAAATCGGCGAGATTATTGATGTAAAGAACTTGGAGGTAAAGTTTTCAATCTCAAAAGCACAGTACGGTCGTCTCCTTGAAGATAAAAACTCTATTATTGGGCGATCCATTGATGTTCGGTGGACAGTGGGGCAAAAAGACCTTCTTTTTATTGCAGATATTTCAAGAATAGGAGCTGAAATTAAGTCAAACACGGGTGGTGTTAATGTTTTTGCATCGATAAATCTGCCAGACAAGGAGGTGACTCCCTTGAGACCGGGAGCATTTGTGCGTCTAGGTATGCCTGATAAATCCTATGAATCCGTAATTGTTATTCCAGATTCTGCATTGTATGAAGATTCTTATATTTACTTGATAAGAGATGGCAGACTTTCAAGGCATATGGTAAAAATCCATGGTTACGATAAAACCAACGTTTTAATTACTCCAATTGATGAAGCATCAATTAACAATGATGACATGATAATAACTAACCAACTCAGAGAGGCAGGTGAGGGGGTTAAGGTTGAGGTGATTTAGTGGTTTTCAGAAACTTTGGTGGTCAAAAGAATAGGTTAGAGAATCCTAGAGATAAGATTGGCAATAGCTCAGGGATAATTGCTTTTTTTGTAGAGCATAAAGTTGCTGCTAACCTGCTTATGGCATTAATAGTTCTTTTTGGTATTTATGGCTTATCACAATTAAAGAGACAACTCATGCCTGACTTTGGTCTTGAGTTAATTACTATCCAGGTCGAGTGGCCAGGAGCAAGCGCAGAAGATATAGAAACAAATGTTATTAATGCCATAGAACCAGAGGTACGTTTCATCAATGGAGTCAAGGAAGTAAATGCAATCGCATTTGAGGGTAGAGGTAAAGTACAAATCTTCTTTAATCAAACCGCATCAATGTCAAAAGCACTTACAGATGTCCAATCAGCAGTTTCAAGAATATCAACATTTCCTGTAGAAATTGAGAAACCTATTATTTCTCAAACTGTACAGAGAGATGAAGTTTGTCGAATCGATATATCTGGGCCGTTCTCAGAGAAGACACTAAAGTTTTTTGCGAGACAGATGCGAGATGATCTGATCAACTTAGGTTTAGCAAATGTTGAGTTTGAAGGAGCAAGAGACCAAGAGATATGGATTGAAATTCCTTCTGATAATCTCAGAGAGTTAAATTTATCTCTTCAAGAAATTTCATCAAGCTTGTCTTCTTCAAGTATTGACATACCTTCAGGAAGTATTAACTCTGGCGGAGTGTCTAGGCAAATTAGGAGTGATCAACTAGCAAGAACGCCATCAGATCTTAGGCAAATTGAGATTATCTCAAGATCATCAGGAGAAAAATTATATCTTGGAGATGTCGCCGGAATTTCTGAAACCTTCCAGGAAAATTCATCATACAGAATCAATAACAAAGGTTCTTCTATAGGTTTAGTGGTCTACAGAACAAGAGGCGCAGATTCACTTATATCTCAACAACGGGTTGAGAAATACATGGAGACTATTTCTGAAAAGTATCCTGACTCACTCGAAATAGTTCTCTACGATGTTTTTGCTGATGCTGTTAGGCAAAGAATAGATATGTTGGTAAGCAATGGTCTTACAGGTCTTCTTTTAGTTTTGATTGTATTGTTCTTTTTCCTCAATGGCTGGGTAGCTTTCTGGGTTGCCGTTGGTATACCCGTCGCTTTCTTGGCAGCGCTCGGGACTATGAGCGTATTAGGTTTATCACTCGACATGATCAGTATGTTTGCCTTAATTATGGGGATTGGGATTGTTGTTGATGATGCCATAGTCGTGGCAGAGCACACAACCACTCTTCACAGAAGGGGCATGAACTATAATGATGCGGCACGATTAGGGGCACAGAGAATGTTTCCACCAGTTTTAGCTGCAATGCTAACTACAGTGGCTGCTTTTTTACCTGTTCTAATGGTCGGCAATGATGTTGGTAACATTATTTCAGCTGTGCCAATAACACTCACATTGATCATAATAGCCAGCCTTATCGAATGTTTTTTGATACTGCCGCATCACTTAAGAACATCAATGAAAAAAATTACTCAGAAACAGCAATCAACTATTAGGACATTTGATATTTATTTTAATAAATTCAGAGATGAAACTGTTTTACCGATTGTTGAAAAAACATTTAATAAAAAAGGGTTCACTGTAATAGCAACACTATGCTTGTTCATCGCATCCACAAGTTTGTTATCAACTGGAAGAGTGAACTTCGAATTTTTTGATACGCCTGAAAGTGACACCATACATGCCAATTTCTCATTCTCCCCAGGAACACCAGATAATGTCACCAGAAAAATG
Source organism: uncultured Woeseia sp. (assembly GCA_964561815.1). Classification (GTDB taxonomy): domain Bacteria; phylum Pseudomonadota; class Gammaproteobacteria; order Steroidobacterales; family UBA11654; genus CACPJA01. The sequence goes on along the minus strand of CAZLQT010000032.1, from coordinate 9,587 downwards.
GTGCAAGAGCTCGCTCAATCTGTTCAAGCCACTGAAATAAAATTAACTGGTCAGATAGGAAGCTTAGTTAATTATGGGGTAGGAAATATAGGGAGAAGTGATTCTGGTCGGGGTAATCTAACGAACAATATTTCTGGCGGTCACATAGGTTCATACACTGTAGAAATGGTCCCTGGAGATATCAGAGGGGTTAGAAACATAGAATTTATGGAAGCTTGGGAGAGTGAGACAAAGTTGATGTCAGGCATAGAAAGTTTTGTAATCTTTGAGAGTCCAACAGGAGGACCACCTGGAAGAGATCTTGATATAAGGATCATTAGTGAAGATTTAACGACAATGAAACAAGCAGCTTTGGCTTTGAGAAAAGAATTAAGATTATTACCAGGCTTGATTGCTGTGGAAGATGATTTGCCATATGGGAAAGAAGAAATATTGCTGGAACTAAGACCAGAAGGAGAAGCTATAGGGTTCACTGCTGAAGAAGTGGCTAGACAGGTAAGAAATTCTTTTTCAGGAGCAATTGCAAAACGTTTTTCTCAGGATGCTGAAGAAATTTTGGTCAGGGTTAAGTTGCCCCAATCAGAGATTGCAAACCAAACCATAAGGGACATCTACCTGACAACACCAGATAATACGAATGTACTCCTTTCTGAAGTTGTAACTTTAAAAAAGCGTTTAGGGTTTACAAAAATCAGGAAGCAAGACGGCATTAGACAGGTTGCTGTAACAGGCGATGTTGACCCTTCAGTAACTACAACGAATATTGCACTGCAAACTATTAGAAAGGACATTGCTCCTAAAATAGAGAAGGCATATAACGTAAAGCTGAGATATGACGGAAAAGCTCAGGAGCAAAGCGAAGCATTGGGCGATTTATCACTCGCTTTGATTATCACCTTAGCTTCTATTTATATTATCCTCGCTTGGTTATTTTCCAGTTACACAACTCCATTCCTAATAATGACAGTTGTTCCATTTGGTTTAATTGGGGCTATTTGGGGGCACTTTATTATGGGATTCAATCTTAGCATGTTTAGTCTGATGGCATTCTTTGGTCTAACAGGGGTGTTAGTTAATGACACGATAATACTTGTTCGCGCTATCAAAGAGTTTTTAAGTGACGGTAATAGTTTATCTCGATCTGTAATCGAAGGAGCGCGAGAACGACTTAGACCCGTTATATTAACTACGATAACCACTGTTGTGGGATTAATGCCTATATTATTCGAAAGCAGTCTTCAAGCCAGATTGGTGCAGCCACTGGCTGTAACATTTATATTTGGGATGTTATTTGTTCCTTACTTGGTGCTAATATTTGTTCCTTCTGTTATGGGTATAGCCTATCAGGCCAGAGAGAACCTCAGCAGAATGAAGCAAAAGTTTCGTCCTCAAGAAACAACAATTTAGTTAGCCAAATTCAACATTCACCAGTTAAAATGGGACTTGCTATGAGTTCTATAAAAAAGCCACTGGTAGGAATAATATGTTGTCGACGTGAACAGGACACACATTTTTTTCATATGGTCGGAGAGAAATATATAAACGCCATTAATAAGCACAGCGGATGCACGAGTGTCCTTATACCAGTTGAACAGCCTGATGAAATAGACCAATCAATATTAAATAGAATGGATGGTTTCCTGCTTACAGGTAGTTTATCCAATGTTGATCCTCAGCAATATAATGATCAATTATCCGATCCGGAAATGTTAATGGATACCTCTAGGGATCATACTGTTTTTAACGTTGTCCATTCTATCGTTGAGAAAAAAATGCCTCTATTAGCTATTTGCAGGGGTTTTCAAGAAATGAACGTAGCTTTTGGGGGGTCTCTTTACCAGAATCTAGAGGAGCAATCAGATCATCAAGGGCATGATTTTGAAAGAAATGTTCCCCACGATGAGCAATATGGTTTAAGTCATCATGTGGATATTTTAAACGGTACAGCGCTTCATAATATTAGTGGCATGGATCGTGCACAAGTCAATTCTCTACATACTCAAGGTGTTAGAGAATTAAGCGATAGGTTAGAACCAAATGCAATGACTGATAATGGCTTGGTTGAAGCTTTTACTATTAAAGAAGCTGACGGGTTTAATCTCTCAGTCCAGTGGCATCCCGAATGGCAGCCGCATAACAGCGAGTTATCTTTATCAATTTTTAGTGCCTTCGGAGATGCTTGTAAAGATTATTCATCAAGCTAATGAATCAAAAAGAATTAACCGAGTGGTTTGCGCAGCAGAATATTCAGGAAGTTGAGGTAATAGTTCCCGATATTGCTGGTGTTGCAAGAGGGAAGTTGGTTCCAGAAGATAAGTTTCTCAATGACTCAGCGATACGCTTACCTGAATCAGTATTTATACAGACCGTAACTGGAGAATTTCTTAATGAGCCAGTGATCAATCCTGCTGATCGAGATATTATATTAAAGCCTGATTTATCTTCATTGAGAGTGCTTCCTTGGATGAAAGAATCCACTGCATCTGTTGTGAACGATTGTTTCTATGAAGACGGCTCTCCTGTGGATATTTCACCCAGACAAGTTTTAAAAAATGTTTTACAGCAATTTAATGATCTTGGAATGGAGCCCTTGGTTGCTCCTGAATTAGAGTTTTATTTGGTTAAAAAAAACATTGATCCTAAATTAGATCTAGAACCTCCAATAGGGCGATCTGGACGACAAGAAACTGTTAGACAGCCCTTCAGCCTGGATGCGCTTGATGAATTTGAGCCATTTATAAATGATGTACATGCTTACGCAGAAGCAATGAATATTAGGATTGATACGCTTGAGCATGAAATGGGAACAGGCCAGCTGGAGATTAATTTTCAGCACGATGATCCGTTATTAATTTGTGATCAGGTCATGATGTTTAAGCGCTTGGTTAAGGAGGCTGCAATGAAGCATGATATGCATGCAACTTTTTTAGCAAAACCATTGCAGCTCGAGCCAGGAAGTGCAATGCATTGGCATATCTCAATAGTTGACGATCAATCAAAAGTGAACATTTTTTCAAGCAAAGACGGTAACGAGACTGAAAAATTCAGTCATTTCATAGCAGGATTGCAAAAGTATACACCCGAGTCGATTCTATTTAATGCTCCTTATGTGAACTCTTACAGACGTTTCACCCGTTGGCAAAATGCGCCAATAAACCTTTACTGGGGTTATGACAATAGGACCACAGGGCTAAGAGTACCTTCTTCCTCTGCAGATAATAGGCGGATTGAATTTAGAATAGGCGGAGCCGATGTTAATCCATATCTGTCCATTGCCTCATCACTTGCATGCGGATATTTAGGTTTGCAAGAGCAATTGGAACCTAGTGCACCCGAAGATGGGAATGCGTATAATCTACCTTTTAAATTACCTAGGAATTTATCTTCGGCGATGGAATTGTTAGAACAAAGTGAGGTTATGCCAATTTTGATGGGAAACAGGTTTCTTCAGGTATATATTGCTATTAAGACCCATGAATACAATAGGTATTTTGAAGTAATTAGTCCCTGGGAAAGAGAGTTCCTTTTATTGAGTGTTTAGCATGAATGAAGAATTAAAATCACTGCAACAGAAAGATAAAGATCATCACCTGCATCCATTTACAGATCACTTGCAACTCTCAAAGAAGGGCACACGAGTTATAACTAGAGGTGAAGGTGTTTATATTTGGGATTCTGAAGGCCATCAGATTCTAGATGCAATGTCTGGCTTATGGTGTGTAAATCTGGGATATGGAAGAAAAGAGCTCGCTCAGGCTGCTTATGAGCAAATGGAAGAGCTGCCTTATTACAACAATTTTTTTCAGTGCACGCATCCTCCAGCCATAGAATTAAGCAGTCTTCTTGGAGAGATTAGCCCCAAAGGCATGGATCATGTCTTCTTCACAAGCTCTGGCTCTGAAGCTATAGATACTGTTGTGAGGATGGTCAGATACCACTGGAGCCTTTTGGGTAAACCAAGCAAGAAGATCATTCTAGCTAGAAATAATGCTTATCATGGAAGCACTGTTGCCGGGGCAAGTCTTGGGGGAATGAGTGGGATGCACGCCCAAGGAGACCTCCCGATTCCTAATATTCATCATATACAGCAGCCCTATTGGTTTGCTGAAGGTGGAGATCTCGATAAAGATACTTTTGGCAAGCAGGTAGCGAATGATCTAGAGAGGGCTATTAAAGAGCATGGGATTGAGAACATTGGGGGGTTTATTGCTGAACCAATTCAAGGTGCAGGAGGGGTTATTATTCCCCCAGAAACATACTGGCCACACGTTCAAGAAATTATTGACCGCTATGAGATTCTCTTGATTGCCGACGAGGTGATTACCGGTTTTGGAAGATTAGGCGACTGGTTTGCTTCTAGCGTTTATCAGATTAAACCCGATCTTATTTCTTTTGCTAAAGGCGTGACCTCAGGATATTTGCCTCTGGGTGGAGTTTTAGTCAATAACAGAGTGGCCAATACGATCATTGAGGAGGGCGGTGAGTTTGCCCATGGCTTTACCTACTCGGGACATCCCGCAGCATGCGCGGTTGCTTTGAGGAATATCGAGATTATAAAGGAGGAGAATATTCTGGATGAAGTAAAAAATAAGACCGCACCCTATCTGAAAGAAGAGTGGTTAAAGTTGGCAGATCATCCATTGGTTGGAGAAGCTAGAATTAAAGGACTGATGGGCGCTATTGAACTTTGTGCCAATAAGGAAACCAGGGAAAGATTTTCTTCAGAAGGTCGTTTTACTTCACTAGATGAGATATCTGCAGGGTCTTTATGTCGGGATCTTGCAATCAATAACGGTTTAGTAATGAGAGCTGTCGGCGATACTATGATTATTGCACCGCCACTGATTATTAATCGGGAGCAAGTTGACGAATTAATCTCAAAGGCGACTAAAACCCTTGATGATACATTGGCAGCCATCAATAAAACTTAGATAATAAAATGCCTTTATCAGAGACTCATTACCCTGACTCTTATTATTACCACTCTGCAAACCAGATAAAAGATCGACCAAGTCTGCACGAAGATATCACAACAGAAGTTTGTATTATTGGCGCAGGTTATACAGGTTTACTCTCAGCAATAAATCTTGCTGAAAAAGGCTATAAGGTTGTTGTTTTGGAGGCCAATCGAGTCGGCTGGGGAGCCTCAGGAAGAAACGGCGGACAAGTGGGTAGCGGTCATAATAAAAAAATCCATCAGCTAGAAAAAGATTACGGGAAATCTCTCGCAAATGATTTATGGAATTTATCTGAAAAAGCGAAAAGCATCGTCGACGAAAGAATTAAAGTCCACGATATAAGTTGTGATCTTAAACAAGGTAATGCAACTGTTTCAAATAACCCTAATGATGATGAGATGCATCGAGATTATGTTGAAAAATTAAACAGAGATTATGATTATCAATTGATCCGATATATGGATTCTTCTGAAGTCTCTGAAATGTTTCATAGTCCTTTCTTCAGTGGCGGCGGTTCAATCGATATGGGCGGTATGCATTTACACCCGCTGAATTATGCATTAGGTCTTGCAGACGCTGCTGAGAAACTTGGGGTCACTATTTATGAACAATCAAAAGTAATCAGTTATACCAAATCAGATCCCTCGTTAATAACAACCAATAAGGGCAATGTAAACGCAAAAATTGTGGTTCTTGCCTGCAACGCTTATCTGGGAAAGCTTGAAAGTAAGCTAGCGGTTAAAATCATGCCTGTTAATAATTTTATGCTAGCCACAGAACCTTTGAGTGAGGAAGATGCACGCTATATCAATAGAGACGATGTTTGTGCACATGACAATAAATTTCATGTCCATTATTTTCGAATGTCAGAAGATAATAGACTCTTATTTGGAGGCGGTGAGAACTACACACGCTCATTTCCTAAGGATCTGAAATCATATGTCAGGAAGACCATGTTGGATGTTTTTCCTCATCTTTCAAAAATAGCTATTGATTATGCATGGGGAGGGACTATTGGTGTAACAGTCAATAGAATGCCTCATATTGGAAGGCTTGAGAAAAATATTTATTTTTCACAGGGCTATTCTGGTCACGGGGTTGCTTTAGCATCTCTTGCTGGAACAATTATTGCAGAAGCTATTGATGGCGAGGCCACTAAGATGGATATTTTTGGGAAAGTAAAGATTCCGACTTATCCTGGAGGCACTCTCTTGAGATGGCCAGGTTTTTATCTTGGGATGGTTTATTACTCATTAAAAGATCGACTATGAACAAGGCTTCAGTCTATAGCTCTTTGCTATTGCTTCTTTGTTTTAATGTCACACTTATATCTGCTAATGAAGTTAGGGTGTATAACTGGTCTGATTACATTGATTACTCTGTCATTGATGATTTTGAAGCTTCTACAGGGATAGAAGTTATTTATGATGTGTTTGACAGTAATGAGGTGCTTGAAGGAAAGTTACTAGCTGGCAATACGGGTTATGACATTGTCGGACCAAGTATTGAGTATTTAGGTCGTCAGGTAATCGCAGGTGTCCATCAAAAATTGAATAAAGAGAGTATCCCAAATTTACGTCATCTAGAACCTGAAATGATGGAAATATTAGGCACAATGGATCCGGGTAATAATTATTCTATCCCTTATTTATGGGGCACTACAGGGATTGGCTATAACCAAGAAAAAGCCACAGAGATCATGGGTGAGATGTTTAGGATGGATAGCTTTGATGTTATTTTTAAGCCAGAGATCATCAAGCAGTTTAAAGAATGCGGCATTGCTTTTCTTGATGCACCTAGCGAAGTTTTTAAGGCGGCCTTATTTTATTTAGGGTTAGATCCTAATACAAAGAACCCTAGAGACTATCAAGGCGAAGCCTACGAGTTGCTTTTGAAGGTAAGGCCATATATTAAATATTTTCACTCATCGAAGTATATTAATGATCTTGCAAACGGAGAGATTTGTCTGGTTTTTGGTTGGAGTGGAGACATCCTTCAAGCTGGAGATCGTGCGAGAGAGGTAGGCAACAAGATTAAGATTGCCTATCAGATTCCTCAAGAAGGCGCACAAATGTGGGTAGACATGATGGCGATTCCAAAAGATGCTCCGAACCCTGAAAACGCACATTTATTTCTCAATTTTATTTTACAACCTGAAATGATGGCAAGAATATCCAACAAAGTTAAATTTGCTAATGCCAATGAAAAATCAAAAGATTTTATTGTCCGTGAGATTTTAGATAATCCAACAATTTATCCCAATGAAGAGACAATGAAGAAACTATTTATAGCTGAGATTGCAAATCCTAGAGTTGATCGTATGATGACTAGGCAATGGATCAGAATCAAAACAGGTCGATGAGTACTTTTTGGATAAAGAATATTTTTTTAACTTTGGTCTTTTGTTCAGGGAATGTACTTGCAGCAGGACATCATGCTGAAACAATTTTCATCAACGGGTCGATACACACATTTGATCAAGAGTTAACAGTGGCAGAAGCAATTGCCATTCATAATGGTGTAATTACTCTAGTCGGTTCAAATCAGGAAATCAAAGACTTAGTTAATAAGACAACAGAAGTAATTGATTTAAAAGGTAAAATGATGATGCCATCTTTTCATGACGCACACTCACATCCAATTTGGTCAGGGGTCGACCAGCTGAAATGTGTTGTCATGGAGTCCTATGATATTGATATCATGCAGGCTCAGCTGAAAGAATGTTTAACCAGTGAACTAACTAAAGAGACTGGATGGGTAGTGGGAACCCAATTAAATATTGGAGTATTTCCTTCAGGCAATGTGGATAAATCATTTTTAGATCAAATCAGTAAGGATATTCCTATTTATGTCGATGCTGAGGATGGACACAATGGGGTGGCCAATTCAAAAGCACTGGAGATAGCTGGTATTTCCAAAGAGACGCCTAACCCAGAGAACGGCATTATCGAAAAAGATCCTGTTACGGGTGAACCCAGTGGGACACTCAGAGAGCCTTCAGCGATGAATCTGGTCAAATCAATCATGCCTAAAGATAACGATAGGCTTTACGATGAAGGCTTATATTTTGCTCAAGATTTAGCACACAGTTTTGGTATAACAGCATCGATTGCAGCAGCGGTGGGAGAGCGACATATGGCAACATACAAGCGAGCAGCAGACCGTGGTGAGCTGGAGTTAAGAATAATCACATGCCTTGAATTTGGAGACACATTATTTGCACAAGATTCAGCCGATTTTGAACAAGTCTATAGAAACAGAGCACAATATAGCGACCCTAGAATCAATGTAGATTGTATAAAAATATTTATCGATGGAGTTTTAGAGGGTCAGACAGGTGCAGTCTTAGAGCCATATCTAGGCACAGATAACTACGGCCAACTTTACTTGGAACAAGAAGTACTTAATGCTGTCGTGACTCGGTTTGATTCTGAAAATATTCAAATACACACACACGCCATCGGCGATCGTGCTGTGCGGAGCACGTTAGACGCGTTTGAAAACGCTATCAGTATTAACGGAAGAACTGATAATCGTCATCATATTTCTCATTTACAAATGATTGACGAAGAAGATATCCCAAGATTTTCTAAACTCGGTGTCGCTGCAAATTTTCAGGCAACCTGGGCATTGCCGGATGAATATATAACCGACATCAATATTCCGGAACTCGGGATTGAACGAGTGAACAGGATGTATCCTATTGGCAGTGTCTTTAGAGCTGATGGCTTAATTGTAGGCGGTAGCGATTGGGCAGTAAGTACTATGAATCCCTTAGTCGCTATTGAAACTGCAGTCAGACGCCAGGATCCCGATAATCGAGTTAGCGGTTTTTTAAATAAGAATGAAAGCATTGATCTCACAGAGATACTCAAGGCCTACACCATTAATGCTGCCTACCTTATGCATCTAGAAGAATATACTGGATCCATCGAGGCAGGGAAGTCCGCAGATCTGATCATTCTGGAGAAGAACTTATACAACATTCCAGCGGATGAGATTAGCGAAGTAAAAGTTCTGCAAACTATCCTTGAGGGTAAAACTGTTTTTAGATTAGAGTAACCTTATGAAAAATAGATTATCAATTACTCGAAGAGACTTTATCAACGGCGTGAGTTATGGATTAGCAGCTTCAGTTGCACCTATTGATTATCTTAAAGCAAACGGTATTGATATTGAAAACTATCCACCTGCATTAACAGGCATTAGAGGCAATCATCCAGGATCGAATGATTTTGCTCATAGATTAGCATTTAAAGGCCCCAGTTTCTTAAAGGACTATACGGATACTCAAGAAGAGTACGATCTTATCGTGGTTGGCGGAGGCATATCCGGTTTGTCAGCAGCATATTTTTATCAAAAAAGATCAAAGAACAAGAATCTAAAGATATTGATCATTGATAATCATGATGATTTTGGTGGTCACGCTAAAAGGAATGAGTTTACGGTGGATGGAAGAACAGTTATCACTTATGGAGGAAGCCAATCAATAGAATCCCCAGGATCTTATGAAAAAGTTTCAAGAGATCTTCTTTTAGAATTAGGCATTGATTTCGAAAGATTTTACACTGCCTTTGACTTTAATTATTTCTCCGACAGAGGACTGAAGAAGGGAGTTTATTTCAATGC
>CAZLQT010000031.1:0-15383 GCA_964561815.1 uncultured Woeseia sp. | reverse complement strand
CTATGAGTGAACTAATGCAATCTTCGTCTAGAAATTTAAGTATTGGTGATTGCATTCCTTTGACCCCGTCTTTTATAGCATTCACCCTAATATAAGCTAATCCTTTAGCACCGTAATTGGATACAAAATCGGTGTAATCATCTATTTGTTTTCTGGAAATATCAGGCTTATTCTTCAAAACAAGGCATGCTACCCTTGACTCTTCGTCGTTGGCCGGTTGTGAAAAGACTTTGAACTCAACATCCTTCATTAAATCACCGACATCAATAAGCTCCATCTCGATACCCAAATGAGGCCTGTCACTACCAAACCGCTTCATGCATTCATGAAATGTAATCTGAGGGAATGGTTGTTCAATTTTAAAATCAAGCACCTTCTTGAAAAGATCTCGGATCATCTCTTCCATAATCTCTTTTACCTGATCCTGATTAACGAAAGCCATTTCAACATCGAGTTGTGTAAATTCTGGCTGTCGATCTGCCCTTAAATCCTCGTCCCTGAAACAACGAGCAATTTGATAATATTTGTCAAAGCCAGACATCATCAAGAGCTGTTTAAAAAGTTGTGGTGACTGAGGTAATGCGAAAAAATCTCCTTGCTGGGTCCTGCTTGGAACCAGATAATCCCTAGCCCCTTCTGGCGTAGCTTTAGTCAAGATTGGTGTCTCTATTTCTGTAAATGACTGGTCATCAAGAAAATGTCTTAATGTTTTAATGATTTGATGTCTGAGTTTAAGGTTATCAGACATTCTCTGGCGTCTAAGATCAAGATACCTGTATCTCAATCGAGTGTCTTCATTTGTCGATTCATCATGGTGGAACGGAGGTGTGAGAGAAGCATTGAGAACTGTGCCTGATTCGGCGAGTAATTCTATTTCTCCAGTTGCCATGTCTGGGTTAATGGTTCCTTCTGGCCTATGCCTTATAGTGCCAGTGACAGATAATACATATTCAGACCTTATTTTTTCTGCTTGAGCAAAGAGTTCTTTATTTTCTGGGTCAAAAACTAATTGCAGTAACCCCGAGGTATCCCTTAAATCTATAAAAATTACTCCGCCATGATCTCTGCGTCTATGCACCCAACCAGAGACTGTGATGGATTCTCCAAGATTATCAGTATTAAGATCTTCGCAGTAATGACTTCTATGATTTCTTTCTGCTGTCATTCTAGTTATAGATTCCTTATTCTTCCTTGCCAATTGATGGCACTACAACACCTAGGGAGATGATCATTTTTAGTGCATCCTCTACGCTCATTTCAAGTTCAATGACCTCATCTATGGAGACCATAATGATGTAACCAGAAGTTGGGTTAGGGGTTGTTGGTATATAGACGCATACCACATCGTCTCCAATCTTCCCTTTAATTTCGCCTACCTCCTTAGAGGTCTGAAAACACAAACTATAAACTCCTTTTCTGGGGTACTCAATCAACAATACTTTTGAGAACGATTGCGTCTGATCTGATAACACAATCTCAGCAAACTTCTTAAGTGGGTTGTAAATACTTCTTATTAACGGAATCTTATCCAGAAGATTATCCCAAGCTTCAACCAATGTCTTACCCAAATAATTGGCTGCAATCAAACCCGTTCCCAAAAGAATTAAAACAGCTAGGATAATTCCAAACCCAGGTATTGAAAAACCCAAGAGATTTTCAGGCCAAAGACCTGCTGGAATCAGTAAATAAGACTGGCCAAGTAAATCAATTAAAAGTTTTACCACAAAGATTGTTATCCCTAAAGGGATCCAAACCAATAGGCCAGCTACAATTATTGTTCGTAATTTCTTCATATCTTTCCAATTATTACATTACTCTGCATCTTTGGGTGCTTTATCTTTAATTTTTTCCTTCTTCTTTGGTTTATCAGAAGCCTTTTCATCGTTTGAACTTTCTGTCTTTTCAGATGCTCCATCTTTTTTATCAGCTACATTTTTCCGATTTTCTTTTTTAAAATCTGTCTCGTACCACCCTTCGCCTTTCAACCTAAAGTTAGGCGCAGAAATCAGTCGCCTCAAGGAGCTTTTACCGCACTCTGGACAATCAGCCAATGGTTTATCGCTGACCTTTTGAAGAGCGTCAAGAACATGGTTGCATTCATCACATTTATATTCGTAAATTGGCATAAGGCTTAATTCTCATTAATCACATAAATAAAATCGAGTATATTACGACAGAGTGAAGGAAAATTCTAAACTTTAATATCTGGAAAAGATAAATTATTAATCGTTTCTTTATCCAATGTATTGCCTGATAACTCTTTGATAATAAGCTCCATATCCTGTGGGAGGTTACTAGAAAAAGACATTTGATCACCAGAAACAGGATGAATAAAATCAAGCTTAAAGGCATGCAGAGCCTGTCTCTTTAAAGATCGAAGCTGTTCTACCAAACTCTCTTTTGCCGCTTTAGGGATGGTCAATCTTGTTCCATAGAGAGGGTCACCTAAAATTGGATAACGAATATGTGACATGTGCACTCTAATCTGATGCGTTCGCCCAGTCTCTAACTGAATCCCAACAAATGTATAACCAGATAGTTTTTTGAGAACTCTATAATGTGTCACTGCATTTTTGCCCTCTTCTGAAACTCTAAACTTAATTCGATTAAGAGGGTCCCTTGATAAATGCTCATTAACAGTTCCTCCGCTCGTCATTTCACCAACACAAATAGCGCGGTATTCTCGTTTAATTAACCTTGATTGCATGGCGCTATTCAAAGAATTGTATGAATTATTATTCTTTGCCACCATCAATAAACCGCTGGTGTCTTTATCTAAACGATGGATTAATCCTGCCCTTGGTAGAAATCTTAGTTCTTCATCATGAAACAATAGCCCATTCTGAAGTGTTGCATCGTAATTACCATGCCCAGGGTGAACAACCAAACCTTGAGGCTTATTAACAACAATTAAATCTTCGTCTTCGAAGACAATATCAAGATTGATTTTTTGAGGTTCAATCTCACTTCGTTCTTTTAAAACAGGCACCACATTAATCAGTTGCCCCTCTTGGACTTTAGTGCTGGGCTTAACTATTTGATTTTCAACAAGAATATTTCCTGATTCAATCCACTCCTTGATCAAGACACGAGAGAACTCAGATAGTTTTGAACTAACTACCTTATCAATTCTCTGATTGTGCTCATCAGAGGTAACTAAGAATTCTATTGCATCTTCATTCATCTAATCTATTATGCTTGATTTGATTTCACTTATTTTAGGCTATAATTCCATACTTAGAACGTCTAAAAAAGAAAAGAGAACTAAAATTTTGAAAAATATACAGAATATATTCCTTCTTATACTGGCAACTTTCATTGTTTCATGCAGCAAAGATGAAGCCACTGACATGAGATCATCTTCAGAAGTTATTTATGAAAGAGCCAAGTATGCAATGGATAATGGCAACTTTAGAAATGCTGTTAATTATCTTGAAGTGTTGACAACATCGTTTCCTTTTAGCAATGAAGCAAAGCAAGCTCAGCTAGATCTTATCTACACTCATTATCGGAGTTCAGCTTTTGAAGAGGCCATTGATGAAGCCAAACAATTTGAAAAAGAAAATCCAACTCATCCAAGAGTTGATTATGCCTTATACATGAGAGGAATTTCCTTATTTGAAGGACAGCATCAGTGGTATCACGAAATATTTGACGTGGATTTGACTGAGCGACCACCTTCAAAAACTGAAGAAGCTTTCTCAGTTTTCTCGCAATTACTAAGAAGATATCCTGAAAGTATTTATATTGATGACGCTAGACAGAGAATGATTTTTTTAAGGAACAGATTGGCAAGCTATGAAAATCATGTGGCGCAACATTATTTGGAACGAGGTGCGTATATTGCTGCAATTAACCGAGCTAAATACGCTCTGGAACAATACAGCGGGGCACCTGCAACTATAGAATCCTTGGAAATTATTGCTAATGCATACAATAGCCTGGGAATGGATGATCTGGCTGAGCAAGCAGAAAGCATTTTCCTAGCTAATCAAACTAAAGATCCAAATCAAACAATCGTCCTAGAAGAAAGCGAACCTTGGTATAAATTTTGGTGATTGATTAGCTCATCACCACGGATTTCATTTTCTCGCCAATTAAAGCAGGCGATTCAACAGTATAAACTCCGGCTTCTTGTAATGCCTCATATTTACTTGCAGCTGTACCTTCTTTTCCGGTAACAATTGCTCCTGCATGGCCCATTCTTTTTCCTGATGGAGCTGACACTCCGGCGATATATGCAACAACAGGCTTAGTCACATTATTTTTAATAAATTCTGCTGCTTTCTCTTCATCAGAACCGCCTATCTCCCCCACTAAGACAATTCCTTGAGTGTCTGGATCTGCTTCAAAAAGCTCTAAACAATCAATAAAATTAAGTCCCTTTATAGGGTCACCACCAATACCGATACAGGTGCTTTGTCCCAAGCCATGTTTGGTGGTTTGGTCAACTGCTTCATAGGTCAAAGTTCCAGACCTTGAGATAATACCAATGGATCCTTTTTGGTGTATAAAGCCAGGCATGATGCCTATCTTGGCCTCATCTGGTGTAATTATCCCTGGACAATTAGGCCCCAGAAGAATAGAAGATGATCCCTTTAGACACGCCTTAACCTCGATCATGTCAGCAACAGGAATCCCTTCAGTAATACAAACAACGAGTCCAGTCTCAGCCTCGATAGCAGCAATAATAGCTTCAGCTGCAAATTTTGGAGGAACAAAAATCATACTAACATCAAATTCAAGACTCTCCTTGGCCTCATTCACTGAATTAAATACTGGAACACCTAAGTGTTCTTGCCCTCCTCTTCCTGGAGTGACCCCGGCAACTATATTGGAGCCATAATCAATACATTGCTCTGAATGAAATGTTCCTTGCGATCCTGTTATTCCTTGGCAGATGATCTTTGATGATGAATCAACTAAAACACTCATTAGCTATCCTTAACTGACTTGACAATCTTTAATGCAGCATCTGTTAGGTCGTCTGCGGGAATAACTTTCAAGTCTGATTTACTTAATAATTCCTTACCGAGATCAACATTAGTCCCTTCCAATCTAACCACAATAGGAACATTGATATCAGACTTACCAACTGCTGCAATAATACCCTCTGCAATGACATCACATCTTACAATCCCACCAAAAATATTGACCAAGATACCTTTGACATTGGGGTTTTCCATAATAATGTCAAAGGCAGACTTAACTCTATCTGGTGTAGCACCTCCGCCAACATCCAAAAAATTAGCAGGTTCACCGCCATGTAACTTAATTACATCCATCGTAGCCATGGCTAAACCTGCCCCATTAACCATGCAAGCAATTTCCCCGTCTAAAGAAACATAACTTAAATCATTTTCTGAAGCTTTAACTTCGAGTTTGTCTTCTTGGTTGGGATCTTTCATATGACTTAAATCTTGTTGCCTAAATAAAGCATTACTATCAATAGACATCTTAGAATCTAGAGCAATGAGATGGTTCTCCTGATCCAATATGAGCGGATTAATCTCGATCAAATCTGAGTCTTTAGACACAGCTAATGAAAACAATTTAGTTGTAATATCTATAAACTCATTAACGGCGCTATTTTTTAGACCAATACTGTTTGCCATAGATGATAATTCACTCTCTTTCAACCCATCTTCAGGGTCAACGGTATATCGAATAATCTTTTCAGGAGACTCATGAGCAACGGTTTCAATATCCACTCCTCCTTCAGAGGACCCAATAAACGTCCAAGACTCCTGAGCTCTATCAATGAGTAGACTCAAATAATATTCAGATGCAATAGATGTCCCTGATTCAATATAAACACTATCAATAGGCAACCCTTTATCATCAGTTTGCTTTGTTACCAAGTTTGTACCGAGCATTGAACTAGCTATACTCTCGAGTTCATCGATATTATTAGTAATCTTAACTCCACCAGCTTTGCCTCTTCCTCCGGCATGCACCTGTGCTTTTATTACCCATGTGTCAACCTTCAAATCTTCAGCAATTTTCCTTGCTTGATCAGGAGTAGAGGCTACACCCCCTTCTAGAACGGGTATCCCAACATCCGAGAACAATTGTTTTGATTGATATTCGTGTAAATTCATTTATCGAAAAACTAAAAAATATTCACTGAGTTATAACAAAAGGCTATTTTCATCTAAACTAATAGGTAATTAAACCTTTTTATTAATTTTATGAATGAAACTTTTAAAATTGGACTAACAGGAGGAATTGCTTCTGGTAAAACTACGGTCTGTGATCTTTTCAAAGAGTTATCGGTAGAAATTATCGATGCTGATGTAATTTCACATGAATTAAGCAAAAAAGGTGGAGATGCATTTGAAGAAATTGTTGACGCTTTTGGAGACCAAATTATTGGTGATGATGGAGAGCTTGATCGAAAAAAACTTCGTTCAATAGTTTTCAATGACAAAACTAAAAAGCAAATTTTAGAGATGATTATCCATCCCAAAGTACTATTGAGCATTAATAAAAAAATTGAAGCCTCACAATCTAATTATCTGATTATCTCTGTGCCACTTATGATAGAAACAGGAATGAATGCGATGATGGATAGAGTGCTATTAGTCGACTGCAATGTTGAAACCCAAATACAAAGATTAATCCAAAGAGATCAATCAACCCGGGAAGAAGCTATCAGAATCATTGATAGCCAAGCATCAATAGAGGCTAAAAGAGAATTATCAGATGACAGAATCATAAATAATAGCGAAACTTCCATTGAAGAACTGACACTAAAAGTAAAAGAAATGGATGATTTTTATAGAAATTTCAATAATAAATAGATATAAAGATCACCCGCCAAGACAGCAAGTAATTATTTATTATGGAACAAGGAATATACGAATTACCTTTGAATGAAAGATTAAGGACGTTCATGAGAATTGAATTTCTTTATTCTAGGCTGAAACATTTTGCTTCTAATTTAGATAATAACTGGAACACGAGAACAGTGATCCATACCCTATTAGAAGTCTATTCTATCCTATCTAGAACAGATGTGAGGCGTGAGGTATTGGCAGATCTTGACCGGTACATTATGCAAATGCAGCGTTTCCAATCCGCCCCTGATGCGGACAACAATATGGTTAATGATATCTTAGAAGATCTAGATTCAATAAAGAATCAAGTTGTAAATATTGGCACTGATTATCTTATCAGATTAAGAGAAGATGAATTTATTGCTAGCCTTCTTCATCGACATACGCTTCCTGGAGGTAAGGCAGAATTCGATATGCCAAAGTATAAATTTTTTCTTGAATCAGATAAAAAAAGTGTATCGACCCAGATTAATGGATGGATTGAGGTTATAAAGCCTATTTGCGAAGGGATCGACAAATTAATGTGGATTATAAGAGAGAGTAATGAGCCTATTTCTACGGTTGCAGTGGAAGGACAATATAATCATCAGATAGAAAAACGAACTCAAATCTCCTTAGTTAGAATAATAATCAATGAAAAAAATATTTATCCTGAAATCAGTGGTGGAAGACATTTAATTGCAGTGAGATTTTATAGCTATGATAAAAACAACGAGTACACTCAGTTTGGGGATAACGTCAATTTCAAGATCTCTCTTTGTTAAGAGTATTAGTTAATGTTTCTACTATCGATTTGCTTCCAGGAATAATCTTTACCTTACCAAGATCTTGAAGGTCAACCCATATGATTTGCTCATTTTCATTTGCGACAGGACTCCCCTTATAACTTTTGATAAAAAACGGATACAGCTCAACTCCAAAGCTATCGTATTGGTATGTATAGCTTTCCATTGCCTGAATGTCTTCAATGTAGATACCTAACTCCTCTTTAAGCTCTCTTTTCAGGGCCGCCCTAGGTGTTTCATCGGCTTCTTTTTTACCTCCAGGAAATTCAAGGTAATCGGGGAAGTCAGTTTTATGTTGTCTGGTGCTCAAAAGAATTTTATTGTTTGAATCCTTCAAAACAGCAACAACCACTTGAGTAAGATTATTTTTAACGCTACTGCTCAATAGCACCATGACATTTTTTATATTTCTTTCCAGAACCGCATGGACATGGCTCATTTCTTCCAACTTTTTTCTGGTCTCTCACAAATGGCTTAGCCGCCTCACTAGCTTTATTAGGTGAAGGTTGTTCTGATCCAAATGTTGAAACGTTTTTATGCTTTAGTTCAACGTTTTCAACATCAGGAGTTTGCTCGCTTAGCGTCTCTGCATCCCCTTCACCTCTAAATCTAGCCCTTGAGAGAATACTAATAACATTGAATTTAAGTTGGTCCATCATAAATGAAAACATTTCGAAAGATTCTCTCTTATACTCTTGCTTCGGATTTTTCTGCGCATAGCCTCTCAAGTGTATGCCTTGTCTCAAATGATCCATTGCCGCAAGATGCTCACGCCATTGCATATCAAGCTGTTGCAACATTACAGCCTTCTCTATCTCTCTCATTGGTCTCTCACCGATTGAATTTTCTTTGGTGCTGTAATTCCTAGTAAATTCTTCAAAAATAATCTTCCAAATATTTTCTGAATTAATTGAGTCGTCCTGATTAATTATTGACTCTAGATCTAGTGAAATTAAAAAATCATTATAAATGGATTGCTGAAGCCCATCTAAATCCCAACTTTCTTCCATGGAGTCTGGATCAATATACTGAGCGGTTAGCTCTCTAATAGACTCCTCACTTATACCTACGATCATATCGTTGATGCTATCTTCCGATAAGATATCGCTTCTTAATTGATAAATAACTGATCGCTGATCATTAGCCACATCATCGTATTCAAGAAGGTTCTTTCTGATGTCAAAATTATGCGACTCAACCTTCCTTTGAGCTCTTTCAATTTGTCGTGTTAACAAATTACTTTCAATAGCTTCTCCTTCCTCCATACCAACTCTCGACAACATGCTTTGTGTTTTTTCTGGATCACCAAAGATTCTTAATAAATCATCATCTAGAGATAAGTAAAATCGACTTGAGCCTGGATCACCTTGCCTACCTGATCTACCTCTAAGCTGATTATCAATTCGTCTTGATTCATGTCTTTCCGTGCCGATAATATGAAGTCCTCCTGCTTCTATAACAGTGTCGTGTTTTTTTTGCCAATCCAGTTTCATTTGTGAAATTTTCTCTTCGTCTAAATTCTCTTCTGTGAGTTTTATTTCTGCATCGATATTGCCGCCTAACACTATATCTGTTCCTCTTCCAGCCATATTAGTGGCTATAGTCACAGAACCTGGCTTTCCCGCTTGAGCAATTATCATTGATTCTTTTTTATGTTGCTTAGCATTTAAAACTTGATGCTTTATGCCTTCCTTGATTAGCAACTTGGAAATATATTCAGAATTCTCAATTGAAGCTGTCCCTACCAAGATGGGCTGATCCTTTTTTTGCCGCTGCTTGATGTCTTCGATAATATTATTAAATTTACCGTCTCGATTTAGGTAGACTAAGTCTGCATGATCTTCCCTAACCATTGTTTCGTGGGTAGGTATCACCACAACTTCAAGACCATAAATTTGCTGAAACTCAAATGCCTCTGTATCTGCTGTGCCTGTCATTCCAGAGAGCTTGTCATAAAGTCTAAAATAATTTTGGAAGGTAATTGAAGCTATCGTCTGATTCTCTTCCTTTATATTAAGATTCTCTTTAGCTTCAACAGCCTGATGCAGACCATCAGACCATCTCCTTCCGGCCATTGTTCTGCCGGTAAATTCATCAACAATAACCACTTCGCCATCTTTGACAATGTAATCCACATCTTTATTAAATAATTTATGGGCTCTGATAGCGGCATTGATATGATGCATAAACTTTATATTTTTTGGGTCATACAAACTATCTCCCTTTTGAAGCAAGTTCATGCCATGAAGTATATTTTCAACATTAGAATGGCCTTCTTCCGTGAGATAAATTTGCTTAACCTTTTCATCGATCGTGTAATCACCAGTGTCTGATTCGCTAGATCCAGGGATTAGTTTGCCAACGACAGCGTTCATTTTCTTATAAAGTTCGGTGCTCTGATCTGCTTGACCAGATATAATCAAAGGTGTTCTAGCTTCATCAATAAGAATAGAGTCGACTTCATCAACGATGGCGAATGAAAGATCCCCTTGAGATTGCATCTCTTCCTCATAGGACAAATTGTCTCTGAGATAATCGAAACCAAATTCATTGTTTGTCCCATAAGTGATATCAGCTTCATAAGCTGCCTTCCTCTCAGGAGGGTTCTGGTTAGATTTAATGCAGCCCACCGTTAAACCAAGGAATTCGTAAATAGGCCTCATCCAATCCGCATCTCTCTGAGCTAAATACTCATTCACAGTTATGATGTGAACACTTCTACCAGAAAGTGCATTCAAATAAGCGGGAAGAGTTGAGACCAGTGTTTTGCCCTCTCCTGTTTTCATTTCCGAGATTTTACCCTCGTGCAGTGTGATCCCACCAATAAGCTGGACATCATAGTGTCTAAGTCCTAATGTTCTTTTTGAGGCCTCTCTGACAATTGCAAAAGCTTCAGGCAAAAGATCATCAAAGCTCCCTGATTCTTTATATAGTGATCTAAGCTCGTTTGTTTTTGACTTCAAATCTTGATCATTAAGCTGAGATAATTCATCTTCTAATGCATTAATCTTGTCTACAATCTTTGAATATTGATTTAATAATCTCTGATTGCTACTGCCAAAAATCTTTGTAAAAAAACCTTTCAATACTGCCTCTATATTTAATTGAATACTTAAGTAACTATTTTCTAGCTTAAATGAATTGATATTATAACCTTAAGGACAAGAATAATATCATTCATAAACTATGAAATAACAATAGTATGAAACACATTTCAGACATAATAAAAAACGGTTTAAGTGATTTAGGTAGAATGACTGAATCAGTCGAGGAGAAAACAGCACTTTTAAAGTATTTACAAAAAAACATACCCAACTTTGGGTCATCTATAAAAAGCGCATACATAAACAAGAACAATGTCTTAATTATAGGGTCTGTAAATGCTGAGATTTCATCAAGAATCCGATTTGAAGAAATTCAAATAAGAAAACTATGCAAGGATCTTGAAATTAATCCAAAAAAGATAAAATTTATTGTCGAACCTTGAGCTAAGCTTTGCCTAGAGCAGCAGTCCAGTATGAGATTGGAATATCGGTAATTTCTGACTCTTGAACTTCTTCCCAAGCGGTTTCATCAGCGTAAAGCTTTCTGATCAGTTTGTTGTTTAGCTCATGCCCTGATTTAAAGCCATTAAACTCGCCAACCAAGATGTGGCCCATTAGATATAAGTCACCAATAGCGTCTAAGATCTTATGCCTAACTAATTCATCATCAAACCTTAAGCCATCCTGATTTAATATCCGATAGTCATCAAGAACAATTGCATTATCTAAACTGCCGCCAAGTGCTAAATTATTTGCTCTTAAAGTCTCAATTTCCTTTAAGAAGCCAAAAGTTCTTGCTCTTGAGATTTGATCCAGAAAATTGAGAGTTGAAAAATCAAAAGTAAACTCGGTTAGTTTATTCTGAATCATAGGGTGCTCAAACTCTATTTGGAAACTGAGTCGGTAGCCGTCATAAGGTTTGAACTCAGCGAACTTACCATCGTCCTCAACCCTGACATTTTTCTTAATTCTAAGAAATTTCTTGGGTGCTTTTTGTTCTTTGATCCCTGCTAATTCAACCAAAAGAATAAAAGATGCTGCACTACCATCCATAATGGGTACCTCTGGACCATGAATATCCACGTAAGCATTATCAATTCCCAAACCAGAAAAAGCAGCCAATAGATGCTCAACAGTCATGATTGAAGCATTATTCTGAGTTATCGTTGTTCCTAATTTTGTGTCCGTGACGTTGTGAGCATTGGCTTGGATCTCCTGCACAGGATCAATATCCAATCTCCTAAAACGGATACCAATATCCTCAGAAGCAGGTCTAAGAGTCATTTCAACCCTCTGGCCTGTATGTAAACCTACGCCTGCGGCAGAAATAGGCTTATCCAATGTCCTTTGATGCAGCATTATCTTAATACCTCTTGTGTATCATGCCCATAAATCAGGTAAAGACTATCATAGATACAGAATATTACTCAACTCTTTGTTTTTTATAGGCTTATAGATTAGTCTTAAACCAATCTCTGGTTTTCTCGATTAAGGATCCAGAAGATTTCTGTTTTATTAATTCTTCTGGATTGGATTCGAACTTTTTAAGAGCGTATAAAAGCAAACCAGCGCCAGTTGCATTTTCTGGGCTATTAATTGTTTCAAAAGCACCACTCATTGGCTTGGGGTAACCAAGTCTGACGTCTGAAGAAAAAACCTCTTCTGCGAGCTCAACAGCACCTGCCAACTGGGAAGTGCCTCCTGTTAAAACAATGCCAGCTCTAAGATTATCGGTGTTCATCTTACCTATCTCTTCTAAAACGACTTCAAACAATTCCCTGTATCTTTGCTCAACAACTGTTGAGAGAATCTTTATGTCCGTGTTTCTAGGAGCTCTATCGCCAACACTAGGTACTTCTATTGATTCCACAGTTCCATTGAGATGAGATAAAGTGCAGGCATGTTCTATCTTCAATGCTTCAGCGCTTTCAATGGGAGTTTTTAGCTCATGAGCAATATCCTTCGTGACATGATCTCCTCCTATCGGTATAACCTTCGTTGTTAATATTTGTCCATCCTTGAAAATAGCAATATCTGTTGTTCCACCGCCGATATCAATTAAACAGACACCAAGATCCTTCTCATCTTTTGACAAAACGGACATGCTTGAAGCCAAAGGCTCTAGAACAATCTCTTGAACGTCTAAATCACACCTCTCTAGAGATTTAATAATGTTCTCTTCAGCACTTCTTGAGATAGTGACAATATGAACATCTGCCTCAAGCCGGATCCCAGACATACCAATTGGGTCTCTAATGCCTTCTTGACCATCAATAATATAATCTTTAGGCAAGACATGTAGAATCCTTTCCTCAGATGGAATCTTCATGGCCTTTGAAGCGTCTATAGCTCCTTCCACGTCATTATATTCAACTTCACCACTGTTAATCCTTACAAATCCATGTCCATCATAGCTCCTCACATGGCTTCCTGCGATTCCAGCAAATACTGTATTGATTTCACAGTTTGCAAATTTTTCCGCCTGCTCTATTGCTTTAGCAATCGAATCAACTGTAGATTCAATATTTACAACTACCCCTTTCTTTAATCCGCTAGATTGATGAGTTCCTGTTCCAATTATCTTTAGGTCAGAATCATTATTAATCTCAGCTATTAAGACAACAATTTTTGATGTGCCTATATCAACAGCTGCAATAATTTCATTAGAGTTGGTTCTAGCCATTATTTATTACTGATTCTTCCTTTTAATCACAAATCCTTCTGAGTATCTAAGATCAATATAAGAAATTAATTCAAAATTTTCTAATAGAGATTGGTCCCATATAGTTAAAAATCTCTCAAAACGCTCTTCAACATTGTCCTCACCAAGCTTAATTTTAATTGATGGGCGAATGGTTATTACCCATGAACCCCTCAAATCAAGCTCTATCTCTTCAATCAAAATACCTCTTGTTGCTAATTCATCATTATATAACTTGTATCTGTTATAGACCTCATTCTCTCGATCTTCTGGTCCAAAAAATTGTATTAACTCATCAGGGACAACTCGTTGATCTAAAGCATATAACTCACCAGATGAATTCAGTAGAAGTCTTTGATTCCATAGACCAATAACATCATCTTCTACAACAATAAGATTAATAGTATTAGGCCATTCTTTATTTATTTTTACAGATTTAACCCAATCGATAGCCTCTAATTTATCTTTATATTTACTCTGATTGACTATTAAAAAACCTTGGTCTTTCAGATCTGAAACAACGGATTCTAGACCCTTCTTAGAAACTCTTTTAAGATCTCCCTCAATATTTATGACTGTTATAGGCTGATTAATAGAAACGTAAATAAAACCAAACACGAATAAAATGAAAAAGATTAGAAGAAAGGGCTTAAAAAGATTTCTTTTCTCTCCTTGGTTAATATTTTTAAAGAAAGTGAAACTTTTTTTCTTATTTTTTTTATTCGATTTAAACAATATGGCTTTATTCGCTTGTATTTTTGAGAATCTCTAAACAAAGAGAATTAAAATCTATTCCTTCTTCTTTAGCGGCCATGGGAACCAAACTGTGACTAGTCATTCCCGGTACTGTGTTGATCTCAAGTATTACAGGTTGATTATCATCATTGATAAAAAAATCTAGTCTGCCCCAGCCTCTTACATCGAAAAGTTCAAAAATAGATAAGCACTCCTTCTTAATATTCTCTTCAATACCTGTATCTAACTCGCTTGGACAAATATATTGTGTCTCATCGCTAAAATACTTAGCTTCATAGTTATAAAATTCTTCATTGCTCGCATCAATTTTTACCAAAGGCATTACTTCGTTATTTAAATAAGCAGCGGTGTACTCTGCGCCATCAAAATATTCCTCAGCAATGATCCAATCATTTAATTGCTGAAGCTCTCTGTATTTATCCTTATACGCGCCTTCTTCATCAATAATATAAACCCCCAAACTCGATCCTTGAGAACAAGGCTTAATAATGAAAGGAGATCCTAAGGACTCCGAAATCTCAGAGTAAGATTTGGCTTCATCTAATAATAAAAAATCTGGTGTCTGGTAATTGTTGGTAACTAGGATTCTTTTAGTGAAGAGCTTATTCATCGTCAATGAACAAGCCAGTGTTCGACTACCAGTGTAAGGTATATCTGATAATTCCAATAAACTTTGAATTTTACCGTCCTCTCCGTCTGCTCCATGAAGAGCCACCCATACATTATCGAATTGTTCTTCAGATAAGCGTTTAAGAAAAGGTTCCTTGGCATCAATTAGATGAGCATCAACACCTTTTTCCTTTAGGGCCTTAAAGACTGCCTCACCAGAAATTAGAGAAATCTCTCGCTCTGGTGAAATACCACCATATAGAACTGCAACCTTCCCGAATTCACTCTCCTCCATTGACATGATTTTACTCGCCTATGATTCTGACTTCAGTCTCTAAGTTTACATCAAACTTAGCTTTGACGACGTTTTGAACGTGTCTAATGAGTTCCTCTATATCTGCTGATGTGGCCCCGCCTTCATTGACAATAAAATTTGCATGTTTTGTCGATATGGAACAACCGCCAATTTTATAACCCTTGAGGCCAGCTCTCTCAATCAGATTTCCTGCATGATCCGGTTTAGGGTTCTTAAAAACTGACCCGCAAGTATCCTCACTCAGAGGTTGTGTTTTAATTCTTTGATCTCTCATTGCTCTCAATTCAGATTTGGTGGTAGTTTCAGATTCTGGAAATTTCATTAGGCAAGAGA
>CAZLQT010000030.1:0-16071 GCA_964561815.1 uncultured Woeseia sp. | reverse complement strand
TTGAGGGGGCAGTAGCGAAAGCTGTGCCGGTTCGAGTCCGGCCATCGGCATAATCTAAAGATCTGCATTCATAAGCATATGATATTTAGATAAATAATCTTATTGATATATTTATCCACATTATATCCACATTTTAAAATATTTGTAACAATATAATTGTCTGCAATTAAATCCTAAGTGATTGAAAATAAGACTATTTTATTTTTTAAAAAAGGTGCTACAATACACGCGATTTTTGAGAATTAAACTTGGTGCTATTCATGTTAGAGAATTATTTGCCAATTATAATCTTTATTTCAGTCGCTGCAGTGTTAGGCGTTCTAATGCTTCTTCTAGGATTTCTCTTTGGTAAAGGCGATAAATCAGATGCAAAGCTATCACCCTATGAATGCGGTTTTGAGGAATTTGAAGATGCAAGAATTCCTTTTGATGTTAGATATTACCTTGTTGCAATCCTCTTTATAATCTTTGATCTAGAGATTGCTTTCCTATTCCCTTGGGCAATCGCCTTAAAAGAAATCGGAATTACTGGCTTGATTGCCATGATCATATTCTTATTAGTATTGGTTATTGGTTTTATCTACGAATGGAACAAAGGAGCTCTTGAATGGGATTAAAAAAGAATAACGATGATCTAATAGTCCAACAAGGGCCAGGCTTTGTAACCACATCTGTTGATAAATTAGTTAACTGGGCAAGAACGGGTTCTATGTGGCCCGTTACATTAGGATTGGCTTGCTGTGGGATTGAAATGATGCATTCCGCAGCTTCTCGATATGATACTGATCGATTTGGCGTGTTTTACCGTCCAAGTCCTAGACAATCAGACGTTATGATTGTTGCTGGAACACTCTGCAATAAAATGGCACCACCCTTGAGAAAAATTTACGATCAGATGGCTGAACCAAAGTGGGTGATCTCTATGGGTTCTTGCGCCAACGGAGGTGGCTATTATCATCACTCTTATTCAGTTGTTAGAGGTTGCGATCAAATCATACCAGTTGATGTGTATGTCCCTGGTTGTCCGCCAACAGCTGAAGCTTTAATTAATGGAATTATTGAACTACAAGAAAAAATTAGATCTGAAGAATCCATCGCCAATGGCTAAACAAAATCAAATTAAATTAATTAATCAAAAACTTTCTGAGTATAGTCATTCATTATTATCCTCAGATCATGATCCGCTGTTCTTAGTAGAACAATCTGATTTAGTTAATATTTGTAAAATATTAAAGACCGATAATGAACTCGATTATTCAATCCTGATTGATATTTGTGCTGTTGACTATTTGACTTATGGTCAAGCTGATTGGGTAACCAACGAAGCAACAAAAACAGGTTACTCCAGAGCCGTTCAACAAAAGATTATTGCTGATGATGACGATGAATTCCCAGATCGTTTTGCAATTTTTTATCAACTCTTATCTATTTCTAATAATTCTCGAATAACATTAAAAACATTTACTACAAAATCAAACCCCCCTAATGTTCCCTCTCTCAATAAAATATGGAATTCAGCGAATTGGTTTGAAAGAGAAGCTTTTGATCTAATGGGTGTGCATTTTAAGGGTCATCCAGATTTAAGACGAATTCTTACTGATTACGGTTTCATCGGACACCCCTTCAGAAAGGATTTTCCCACCAATGGAAACTTAGAGGTTATTTATGATGAAGATAAAGAAGAAGTTGTTTATAAACCCGTAAGTATCACAACACGACCGAGCGTACCTCGGGTTATCAGGAAAGATAATGACTGAAAGCAATTTATCTTTAAATTTTGGTCCACAACACCCCGCTGCCCATGGAGTACTTCGTCTTATTATGGAAATGGACGGTGAAGTCGTAAAACATTTAGATCCACATATAGGATTACTTCATCGTGGCACAGAGAAGCTTGCTGAAATAAAACCATACAATCATTCTATTGGTTATATGGATCGGATGGATTATGTTTCGATGATGTGCTGTGAACACTCTTATGTTCTAGCCATTGAACGACTCCTAGGTATAAAACCTCCTAAACGAGCTCAATACATAAGAGTAATGTTTGATGAAATAACAAGACTCCTTAATCACCTGTTATGGCTAGGTGCCCATGGTTTGGACATCGGAGCCATGGCGCTTTTTTTATATTGCTTTAGAGAACGAGAAGATTTACTTGATTGCTACGAGGCTGTTTCAGGAGCCAGAATGCACGCTACTTATTATAGACCAGGCGGCGTCTACAGAGATCTTCCTGATGAAATGCCTAAATATTCTGCCAATCGATATATTTCAGAAAAGAAGGTTAAACAACTCAATTATAATCGAGAAGGATCGCTACTCGACTTCATTGAGGATTTCACTGACAGATTCCCCTCGTTAGTGGATCAATATGAAACTCTTCTTACAGACAATCGAATTTGGAAACAACGGACAGTTGATATCGGCGTAGTATCTCCAGAAAGAGCCAAAGACCTTGGTTTTTCTGGCCCCATGTTAAGAGGCTCAGGAATCGAATGGGATCTTAGAAGAAATCAACCTTACGAGATTTATAACGAACTTGATTTTCTTATCCCAATTGGATTGAACGGTGACTGTTATGACCGATATCTTGTAAGAGTTGAAGAAATGAGACAGTCAACCAAAATCATTCAGCAATGCATTAAATGGTTAAGAGAAAATCCTGGATCGGTAATGATTAATGATAATAAATTTGCTTCCCCCAAAAGAGACCAAATGAAACACGACATGGAATCATTAATTTATCATTTCAAATTATTCACTGAAGGTTATTCAGTACCTAAAGGGGAGGTCTATGCAGCTATAGAACATCCTAAGGGTGAGTTTGGAGTATTTCTAATGTCAGATGGAGCAAATAAACCCTATCGGATGAAAGTTAGAGCCCCTAGCTTTGCTCATCTTGCTGCTATCGATGAAATGTCAAAAGGCCATATGCTAGCTGATGTGGTGTCCATTATTGGAACATTGGATATAGTTTTTGGAGAAATTGATCGCTGATCATGCCATTACTTAATAAAGAAATAAAAGAAGAGATAGATTTATGGGTACAAAAGTTTCCCGAAGGAAAACAACGTTCTGCAATTATTGCTGCTCTTCATTCAGTTCAGCATTTTAATAATGGGTTTTTAACATCAGAATTAATGAATCAAGTAGCTGAATACCTTGATGTACCAAAAATCCAAGTCTTTGAAGTTGCTTCTTTCTATTCAATGTTTAATACACAACCCGTTGGTAAACATGAAATCTCTGTCTGTACGAATATTTCCTGCATGCTAAGAGGGTCTGATGAAATCGTAGATCATATAGAAAAACGTCTTCAAATTAAATCGGGAGAATCGACAGCAGATGGCAATATTTTTCTAAAGAAAGAAGAGGAATGTCTTGCTGCTTGCACAGGGGCTCCGATGCTAATGCTCGATCATCAGTACATCGAAAATCTAGACATCAAAAAAGTTGATGAAATTCTCGATCAATTGGAGAAAAACAATGAATGAGTTAAACCAAGTTGTTTTTGCAAACATTGATGTACAAGAGCCATGGACCATCGATTCATATATTGCTTCAGGGGGTTATGAGGCATGGAAAAATATTATAAGCAATAAAGATGACTCCCATAAGCCTGAAAATATTATTGAGATCATTCAAGAATCTGGATTAAGAGGTCGGGGAGGAGCTGGTTTCCCCACTGGCCTAAAATGGAGTTTCATGCCAACAGACGATACCCAAAAGTACATCGTCTGTAACTCTGACGAAAGTGAACCTGGCACATGTCATGATCGAGATATCTTAAAACTTAACCCTCATGCTTTAATTGAAGGTATTGCGATCGCGGGCTATGCCATAGGAGCAACCATAGGTTACAACTACGTTAGAGGCGAGTTTATGGATGAATGTTATCCGCCAATAGAGAATGCATTAAAAGAAGCCTATCAGCACGGACTCCTTGGCAAAGATATCAATAATAGCGGCATAGACTTTGATTTGTATAACTTTCTCGGGGCAGGAGCATACATCTGTGGCGAGGAAACAGGTTTACTAGAATCCTTAGAAGGTAAACAAGGAAAACCCAGATTCAAGCCACCGTTTCCTGCTAATTTCGGTCTTTACGGACAACCAACCACTGTTAATAACACTCAAACATTAGCGAGTGTTCCAATGATTATAAAAAATGGATCCAAATGGTTTAAAGCCTTTGGTACAGAAAAGTCGCCTGGAACCATCATATTCTCAGTTTCTGGTCATATTAATAATCCTGGTAACTACGAACTACCACTTGGCATTCCCTTTAATAAACTCATTGAATATTCTGGCGGAATCCTAAATGGGAAAAAATTAAAAGCCGTCATTCCCGGAGGCTCATCAACAAAAGTATTGCCCGCACATATTATTAAAGATTGCACCATGGATTATGAATCGCTTCAAGGGGCTGGTTCAGCTTTAGGAACTGCTGCTGTGGTGGTTATAGCAGAAGGCACTTGCATGGTTAACTTGCTAAAGCGAATATCGAGATTCTATTTTGCTGAAAGTTGCGGACAATGCACGCCGTGTAGGGAAGGAACGGGTTGGTTGTATAGAATCTTAGACAGAATCACAAAAGGCAATGGAAAGGAATCAGACTTGGAATTACTGGTCGATGTTGCGAATAGAATTGAAGGAAATACTATCTGTGCGTTTGGTGATGCATCAGCTTGGCCAGTACAAAGTTTTATTGAACATTACCATGAAGAATTTGAATACATGGTGAAACACAAAGGGAAAACAAAAGCCGCATAAAGTATGACTGATAACAAAGTAAAAATTACTATCGATGGCGTCGTTCATTCTGTTGATAAAAACAAAATGTTAATCGAAATCACAGATGAACTTGGCATCTATATACCAAGATTCTGCTATCACGAAAAGCTCTCGATTGCAGCCAATTGTAGAATGTGTTTAGTAGAAGTTGAGAATTCCAATAACGCACTTCCAGCCTGTGCTACACCGGTATCAGATGGCATGGTGGTAAACACTCAATCTTCATCATCTAAGACAGCACAAGAGTCGACCATGGAGTTTCTGCTAATAAATCATCCACTAGATTGTCCAATATGTGATCAAGGAGGAGAATGCGAATTACAAGATCTCGCCTATTCATATGGAAAAAATAATTCTAGATTTGACTTACTTAAACAAACAAAGCCGAATGATGATTTAGGCCCTTTAGTTTCAACCGATATGACTCGATGTATTATGTGCACCCGTTGTGTACGCTTTGGGTCAGAAGTAGCTGGCATACAAGAACTAGGAACCATCGGTAGAGGGGAAGCTTCAACAATCAGCACCTTTGTTGAACAAACTGTAGATCACGAATTATCTGGCAATATAATCGATCTATGTCCTGTAGGTGCTTTGAACAATAAACCCTATCGGTACACCGACAGAACATGGGAGTTAGATCAAATAAAAAGCATCTCACCGCACGATTGTGTTGGCACAAATATCTACATGCATGTGAAAAACCACAAAATTAAACGAATTGTCCCTCTTCAAAACGACAGCATCAATGAATCATGGATAGCCGATAGAGATAGATTTGGATTTGATGGAATATACTCATCAGATCGATTAGATGCGCCACTAATAAGAAGAAATGGTGACTTAATTAAAGCTTCACATGAAGACTCAATAAAGTTGATAAATGAACATATTTCTTCGTTAGTTAACACCAATTCGCAAGACAAAATAGCTGCACTTGTTTCACCGTCAATTTCTTTAAACGAGCAATTTCTTTTAGCAAATTATCTATCTCTTCAGGGGGTTAAAAATATTGATCATCGTATGCATCAAATTGATTTTACTGGTGATACACTTGATCCTTTATTTCCACATTTGAATATCAATCTCAGTGATATTCAAAATATGAAAACAATTCTTGTGATTGGGTCTGATCTTAGAAAAGAAACTCCATTGATTGCTCATTGGGTTAAAAGAGCAGCAGACAACGGTTCTTCAATCCACTTCATTGATAACTCGATCAGAGAGTATCACTTTCCCATTAGTGATTACATAATGACGGATAACGACTCGATAACAGAGAATATTGGAATGCTCGTAAAAGCGGCCTTTAGTATTAGTGATTCATCTATCCCTAATCATATTGAAGATAATTTAAGCAAATTACCCGAACCAACAAGAACGCATAAACAAATTGCCTTATCCCTTTGTAATAATGACGAAACATTATTAATCAATGGTCTCTTAGCAAGATCTCACCCTGATTTCGCTTTGATAAGAAGTTATATCAATATTTTGTCAGAACTCTCTAGTTCAAGAATAGGCGAATTGTCTCATGGAGCTAATGCAGTGGGTGCCTATATTACCGGTTGCATTCCTCATCGCAACCAACTCGCTGAACCTTCTGAGCAAGGGTTAAATGCACTACAGATTGCCTCCTCAAATCATGATCTATTAATATTATATGGTCTTGAATCAAAAGATTGTCTCTATGAGACAAATCTGATTGAATCAATCAAAGGCTCTAAGACCGTAATTGCCTTTAGTTATTTTGAAGATGAAGTCTTTAACAAATACGCCGATATTATTATTCCCATTAACACCACTTATGAGTCGAAAGGCTCATTTATTAATTTAACAGGCACTCTTCAGGAATTTAATAATGAGATGATGCACCCTCATGATTACTTGAGCAATGAAAAACTCTTGTCAGACTTAATCAATATCAGCGGTATAACATTGCCTTCTTTTGAAGATTTCATAAAACAATTAATTCCATTCATTCAAGAGAGTATTAATAACCCTAATTACATTAATGAACTCCCATTAGAAATCACTGAGACAGAGCCTCTAAATGCTTTAAATGAATTTAATATGTACAACCTTGATCCAATCCTTAGACGATCAAAACCTTTGCAATCAACTAAAGAATCATTGGGTGATAATTGATCATGGAAGAATTAATCTCATCTTATCTTTCATTTATGTCACCAGAGGCAATAGCTCTAGCTATTTCTTCTCTCCAAATAGCAGTTGTCATTGCAGGATTAATTTTGACGGTTGTCTTTTTGGTGTATTTTGAACGCAAAGTAATTGGATACATGCACGCACGAATAGGGCCTAATAGAGTTGGCCCTTTTGGTTTACTGCAAACAATCGCAGATACTTTAAAACTTCTACTCAAAGAAATTATTATTCCTGCAAAAGCAGATCGTTTTCTCTTTTTACTCGCTCCTGTGTTACTCCTTATACCTGCGCTTGCAGCTTGGGCTGTGGTCCCCTTGAATCCAGAATTCTTAATTGCCGACATTGATGCAGGACTATTGTATTTATTGGCTTTAACATCCTTTGGTGTCTACGGGGTTATTTTGGCAGGTTGGTCGTCTAATTCAAAATACGCCTTTCTAGGCTCTATGAGAGCTGCAGCTCAAATGGTCGCTTACGAAATAGCAATGGGTTTTGCACTCGTAGGTGTATTAATGGCAGGGGGCAGTTTAAAACTAGGAGCTATTGTCGAAGCACAAAGTGGGGGTATTTTTAACTGGTTCTGGGTTCCTTTGTTTCCGTTATTTATTGTCTACTTTATTTCAGGCATTGCTGAAACAAACAGACACCCTTTTGATTTAGCTGAAGGTGAAGCTGAAATAGTTGCCGGCTTTCATGTTGAATACTCTGGCATGGGATTTGCAATATTCTTTTTAGCTGAATATATCAACATGGCCCTGATTTCGGTACTAACATCAATAATGTTTTTAGGAGGATGGGAGAGCTTTTTTTATGGTTTATCATTTCTTGACGATACAGTTTTAGAATTCTTAACTGAACCTAGTATCTTTTGGCTGCTTCTAAAAACATTATTTTTCTTATTTATCTTCGTTTGGTTAAGAGCATCTTTTCCAAGATACCGTTATGACCAGTTAATGACCCTAGGCTGGAAGGTCTTAATTCCAATAACCATTCTTTGGATTGGAGTGGAGTGTGTAATGTTTACTCTTGAAATTGGTCCTTGGAGTGTTACATGAGGCTCATTAGATTAATAAAAAAACTCACTCTTACAGACTTCATTAGAGGGTCTTTAGTTACTCTAAAGGCGTTTTTTTCAAGAAAGGTCACAGTCCAATACCCAGAAGTCAAAACACCTCTATCACCTCGCTTTAGAGGTAAATTGGCATTAATGAGATACGACAACGGTGAAGAACGATGTATTGCCTGTAAATTATGCTCAGCGGTCTGTCCTGCACAGGCCATAACAATTGAATCCGAAGAACGAGATGACGGCACAAGGCGGACCACAAGTTTTGAAATAGATGCTTTTAAATGTATCTATTGTGGTTTTTGTGAAGAAGCATGTCCTGTGGACTCTATTGTGGAGACTAATATTTTTGAATATCACATGACTGAAAATCAACAAAGAATTCAAACAAAAGAAATGTTACTAGCAACCGGGGATAAATACAGAGATCAAACGAATGCAAACAAGAAAAAGGATTCTACTTACAAGTGATTAAAGAAATTATATTTTATACATTCTCGTCAGTACTGATCTGTTCATCGTTGGCAGTGATATTATTTAGAAACCCAGTCTATTCTGCAGTTTCACTTATATTGTCATTTATCACTAGTGGTTTTTTATGGCTTTTGCTTCAGGCTGAATTCTTAGCAATTGTTCTAATACTGGTTTATGTCGGTGCTGTAATGGTCTTGTTCCTATTCGTAATAATGATGCTTAATATTAATAACGAAAGAGACAAGTCAAGTTTCAATTCACTCGCACCTTTTGCCTTATTTATTGGCTTAATCATTGCCGCTGAACTTATCACTCTTATTTGGATTAACTCCAGTCAGTTCAATATTAACTCACTATCTATTCAAGAACCTGACCAGGTCAGTAATACTTTGGCGTTAGGTAAGGAGCTTTTTACAAATTACATTCTTTCTTTTGAGATTGCTGGTTTTATTCTTCTATTAGCAATTATTATCTCCATATCATTAACATTGAGAACTAGAAAAAACGTAAAAACTCAAATTGCATCAGAGCAAATCAGTGTAGACCCATCAACTCGAATTAAATTAGTAGATCTCAAGGAAAGAGAATAACGATGCTTACACTTCAGTCATACTTATCTCTAGCCGCTATTATTTTTGCTATAGGCATTATAGGGATCGTCATCAATCGAAAAAATATCATTATTGTGATGATGTGTACGGAGCTACTTTTAATTTCAGTTAACTTTAATTTTATTGCCTTTTCATATTTTAACCAGGACATAGCAGGGCAAATCTTTGTTTTCTTCATACTTACGGTTGCTGCTGCTGAGGCCGCTATTGGTTTGGCTATATTAGTGGCTTTGTACAGGAACAAGAAATCCATTGATGTTCATGAACTTAGAACACTGAGAAATTAGATGTTATTTAATTTAAGCTTGATTGCCTTAATTACTCCTTTATTCACAGGAGTTCTCGCTGGTTTCTTCGGCAAAAATATTGGGAAAGTTTTCACCAATGGGGTGACAATTCTCGGTGTTCTAATCTCGTTAATTATTTCAATATATATTCTTATTTTAATACTTGGGAACCCTGAACTTGTCTTTAATCAAAATGTATACACGTGGTTATCAATCGGTTCTTATAAACTCTCAATTGGCCTTCTAATAGATAATTTGACCGTTAGCATGATGATCGTGGTTAACTTTGTCTCTCTTATGGTGCATATCTACACCATTGGCTATATGCATAAAGACCCTGGTTATCATCGCTTCTTTTGTTATATCTCCTTATTTACTTTCGCCATGCTGTCATTGGTTATGTCAAATAATTTTCTTCAACTCTTCTTTGGGTGGGAGGCAGTAGGTGTAATGTCTTATCTTTTGATTGGATTTTGGTACACCAAAGAATCTGCCATTAAGGCAAATTTTAAAGCGTTCATAATTAATAGAATAGGTGATATGTTCCTTATTCTAGGAATTGCTTTGCTGTTTTCAATTTTTGGAACATTGGATTATGAACATATTTTCAGCAATGCCGAATCAATAACTTCTAATACTGTCAAGCTCTCACCTTCTTTTGAAATATCAAGCCTAACCTTAGCATGTTTACTTCTTTTTGGAGGTGCAATGGGTAAGTCCGCACAGATGCCATTACATGTATGGCTTCCAGACTCAATGGAAGGACCCACTCCTATTTCAGCGCTCATCCATGCTGCTACTATGGTAACTGCAGGTGTTTTCATGTTGGCTAGAATGTCCCCTTTATTCGAGTTATCCACAACTGCTTTGTCCTTCGTTTTGATCATCGGTTCAATTACCGCCATCTCTACAGGGTTGCTTGGACTTGTCCAATACGACATTAAACGAGTTATCGCTTATTCAACATTGTCTCAATTAGGTTATATGGTTGTGGCTGCGGGAGTTTCTGCTTATTCAGCAAGTTTATTTCACCTTATGACACACGCCTTTTTTAAAGCCTTACTCTTTCTCGCAGCAGGGTCTGTTATTGTTGCCTTGCATCACGAACAAGATATTAGAAAGATGGGTGGACTGAAATCAAAACTCCCCATCACCTATATTACTTCGCTTATCGGTTCTCTTGCATTGATTGGTTTTCCAGGTTTTTCAGGATTCTTTTCTAAAGATGCATTGATTGAAGCTGTTTCTCATTCTTCCGTCTATGCTTCTGAGTTTGCATACTACTGCGTAATTATTGGAGTGCTTATAACTTCTTTATACACATTTAGACTCTTTTTCTTGGTCTTTCATGGGCAACTCAAAGACGAAAATATAAACGTAAAAGAACCTCAGTTATCGATATTGATTCCCCTGATTTTGTTAGCTATTCCCTCAATGTTAATAGGATGGCCAACAATAGGGCCATTGGTTTTTAACGACTTCTTTGCAAACTCAATCATACAACCATCTTCAAATGATATATTTGGCTATGAATTTACAGATTCCTATCATTTTCTTACCCATTCACTATCAGGGCCTGTTGTCTATATTGCAATTTTTGGAATCTTTGTTTCCTATTTCCTCTACATATTAAAAACAGACATTCCAGAGAAATTGTCTACAACCTTTAACCCGTTTTATAAACTTCTAATCAATAAATACTATTTTGACTATCTCTACGAAAATGTCTTTGCAAGATTATTTAATAATTTAGGCAACTCTTTATGGAGTAAAGGTGATATTAAAATCATCGATAATTTTATTGTCAACGGCACAGCTTATAGAGTAGGGCGTTTCTCTAGCAGAGTAAGAGAACTTCAATCCGGGTATATATATCATTACGCATTGATGATGGTTCTGGGTTTAGCCTTGTTTTTAGCTTGGGTCGTATTCAAGTCGTCAGGTTTAGTCCTATGATTATTGATCAACTAATTTGGATTCCAATATTAACTGGCTTAGTTGTATTGTTATTGGGCGAAAAGCGCTCAAATCTATCCTATTTACTCTCATTAGTTATTTCATCAGCCTTATTTTTCTTATCTGTTTACATGTATTTACTTTTTGATAACACATTAGCCTCCTATCAGTTTGAGCTTAAAGTGCCATGGATTGATCGTTTTAATATAAATTATCATCTCGGCATAGATGGAATATCTTTGCCTCTCATCATGCTAACTACTTTTTTAAGTCCGATCGTAATCTACACGGCAAAAACATCTCCTAAAAATAAGATGCATCAATACATAGCCTCATTTCTCATACTAGAAGGGATGATGATTGGGGTCTTCTCTTCTCTAGATGCATTCCTCTTTTATGTGTTTTGGGAAGCAATGTTGATCCCTATGTTTCTTATCATAGGGATATGGGGAGGAAAAAATAGAATCTATGCCACTGTAAAATTCTTTCTATATACCTTTCTAGGTTCTGTATTCATGTTGGTTGCTATTATCTATTTGTATATGAAAACCGGCAGCTATTTGATCTCTGATTTCTATGAAGTATCTCTATCTTTAAATCAACAGATTCTTATCTTCCTGGCCTTTCTTTTTGCCTTTGCAGTCAAAATCCCTATGTGGCCAGTACACACTTGGTTACCAGATGCTCATGTTGAAGCACCTACTGGCGGTTCAGTTATTCTGGCTGCTATCTTATTAAAAATGGGAGGTTATGGGTTCTTAAGATTTAGCTTACCTATTACACCAGATGCTTCACTTTTTATGGCTCCAATTATGATCACTCTATCTTTGATTGCGATTATATACATCGGTCTTGTCGCACTCGCACAAACGGACATGAAAAAACTTATTGCATATTCATCAATTTCCCATATGGGTTTTGTCACGTTGGGCTCTTTTGTTTTCTTTATCCAATCAGGTTCTATGGATCTTAATACGATAAATTTGGCTATCAGCGGGGCCATGATTCAAATGATTTCGCACGGGTTAATATCCGCTGCCTTATTTTTGTCAATAGGGGTTATGTACGATCGACTTCACACCAGAAATATTGAAGACTATGGCGGGATAGTCACGAAAATGCCGAAGTTCTCTGTGCTGATGGTCTTTTTTGCTTTATCTAATGCAGCGCTCCCTGGTACATCAGGTTTTGTAGGTGAGCTCACCGTTATTCTTGCCAGTTTTAAAGTTAATATATATATAGCATTGTTATCAGCATTGACTCTAATAATTGGGGCTGCCTATACACTCTGGATGATAAAAAGAGTTATTTTTGGTGCCGTAACCAATGAAAAGATTAATTCTCAATCTGATATGAAACTAATAGAAGCTATTCCACTGAGTTTAATTGCTTTTCTTATCCTGTTAATAGGCGTCTGGCCAAAACCTCTCACAGACACAATGAATGCAACAATATTATCGCTTAGTTACCTGGTGGGTGGATAATTTATGAACAACGAATTAACACTGATCATCCCTGAATTAATTATAGCATCAGCTATTTGCCTACTTATTCTGGTCAACAGCTTCCTTACAACGGAAAAACGCTATACCGGATTGATAATTGGCTCAATAACGATGGCCACTTGTGCTTTAATTTCACTGGTTTTTTTAACAGAAACAACAAACTCATCAATCTTCAATAATCACTATAAAATTGATCATTTTTCAACAGGCTTGAAATTTACTACTTATTTAATCTCACTATTTATCTTCATAGGCACAAAAACCAATAAAGAGAACACAAAAAGTGAACTGGTTTTATTGGAACTCTTTGCCATACTTGGAGTGAGTATTCTTGCCTCTTCAAACAATTTGTTAACTCTATACTTAGGGCTAGAGACCTTAACTTTATCAATGTACGGTTTAGTTGCTTCGAAAAGATCCTCTGAAATAGCCACTGAGTCAGCTATGAAATTCTTTATACTAGGAGCGATAGCTTCTGCAATCTTTTTATATGGTGTCTCTTTCATCTACGGTCTTCATGGGACGCTATTCTTTGAAGAACTCAATAACGCAACGATAAACAACACTATAGAGATGCAGTTAGCCCTGGCTTTCATTATTTGTGGAATAGCTTTTAAATTTGGAGCAGTTCCATTCCATAGCTGGGTTCCCGATACATATCAAGGCGCCAGTACCTCATCAGCTCTTTTTATTTCAACGATACCTAAATTAGGGGCTTTTGCTTTAATCTATAGACTCCTCTATGAAGCTTTTATAGCTAATGCAGAGTTTTGGTCATTGCTAATATTATTATTGGGTCTGATATCACTAATTCTAGGCAATGTTATTGCAATTGCTCAAGATAATTTAAGGCGAATACTAGGTTATTCAGCTGTTGGTCATATTGGCTTCATACTTATCGGCCTATCAATAGGTTCGATTGACGGGGCAATAGCTGCTTTGGCCTATCTGGTTATTTACATTTTAATGACCGCAGCAGCATTTATGTCGATAGAAGTTATTTCCACAGAAAAAAGGGCAGTGGTAACTCTTGCAGATATTAAAGATCTAAACTCTAGTCACCCATGGATATCATTAATAATGTTATTTTCAATGTTTAGCATGGTTGGAATTCCACCTTTTATAGGTTTCTACGCTAAATGGATAATCCTTTCTGAATTGATAAATGCAGACATGTTAGTGATTGCTCTAATAGGCATAATAGTCTCCGTGATCGCAGCTTTTTATTACTTAAGAATTGTTTGGTACATGTATTTTGAAAAAAATGAACTTCCAATCATGAAAGGAAACCCTAATATCTTTCAAAAAACATCTATTTCGCTAATGGGTTTATCGATCCTTCTTCTTGGTCTATACCCCTCACCAATTATTAATTTCTGCAGGTCTATTATTTCCCCATTTTTATTGATTGATTGATAAAAAAGGATTAGTATCATCAGCACAGATGCGGGGTGGAGCAGTCTGGCAGCTCGTCGGGCTCATAACCCGAAGGTCGTAGGTTCAAATCCTACCCCCGCTACCATTTTGGTTAGGCCCCGTCTGGGGCTTTATTTTTGGTAATTGGAAATGAATATTTTAGATAGAAAGATTAGAGATGAGATAGAACACACAATTAATTCGATTGGTTTTGAATTAATGGAAATAGAGTGCAGCCCTAATAGGAATGGGCTGAAGATCGTTACATTTATCGACCACTTAGATGGAGTTACACTTGATGATTGCGTTAAAGCTTCCAAGGTAATTGAACCTATACTTGATAATGAGAATGAAGATGGCGGTTATTTACTGGAGGTTTCCTCACCAGGTCTTAATAGAAAATTAATTACGAGAGAACATTTTGATAGATTTATAGGTAAAACCGTCAAAATTAAACTTAAAGAGAAAATAGATAATAGAAAAAACTATAAAGGTGAATTATTAACCAGGAACGATAATGAGATTGAAGTGATGGTTGATAATGTTAAATTTACAATTGGTATAGATTCGATAGATATTTGTAGAATTGTACCTAAATTTACATAAAGGAAAAAAATGGTAGCAGAAATTATTAAAGTCGTAGATACAGTATCTGAAGCTAAAGATGTGGAAAGAGAAGTAATTTTTGAAGCAATTGAGAATGCAATAGCATCAGCTACAAAGAGAAAGTATCAAGAGAATATGGATGTAAGAGTCATTATTGATAGAGATACAGGTGATTATAAAACTTTTAGACAGTGGATGGTATTTGAGGATGATTCTAGAGAACTAGAAGATCCTGATATTGAGCTGCGAATGATAGATGCAGTTGATATACAAAAAAATGCCTCACCTGGTGAATATGTGCTTCAGGAAATTGAATCGGTAGACTTCGGAAGAATCGGTGCTCAGATTGCTAAACAAGTAATAGTCCAAAAAGTAAGAGAAGCTGAAAAACAAAAAACTATAGATCAATTTAAAGATAATCTAGGAGAACTCGTCAGCGGAGTGGTAAAAAGAGTTGATCGCAATGGTTTTTATATCGATATAGGGAATAATTCAGAAGCCTTTCTTCCAAGAAGAGAGATGATACCTAAAGAAGCAATAAGGCCGCAGGATCGAATTAAAGCACTATTAAAAGATATTAGTATTGACTTAAAAGGACCGCCATTGATTCTTTCTAGAGTTATGCCTGAATTTTTAATAGAACTTTTTAAAGTTGAAGTACCTGAAATTACTCAAAACCTAATAGAAATAGTTGGAGCTTCTAGAGATCCAGGGCTTAGAGCAAAAATTGCTGTCCGATCAGACGATAAAAGAATTGACGCTGTTGGCGCATGTGTTGGAATGAGAGGCTCTAGAGTTCAATCTGTTTCAAATGAACTTAACGGGGAAAGAATAGATATAATCCTTTGGTCCGATAATAATGCTCAATTTGTGGTTAATGCAATGTCACCCGCAAATGTGGTTTCTATTGTTGTTGACGAGGAAAATCAATCCATGGACATAGCAGTAGAAGAGGCTAAATTATCTCAAGCAATTGGTCGGGGAGGTCAAAATATTAGACTTGCAAGTGAACTTACACAATGGAAGCTAAATATTCTAAGCGAGTCAGAAGCACTTGAGAAAGATGATGCAGAACTCAAAGAAATTACTGACCTCTTTGTTGAAACGTTATCAGTTGGAGAAGATGTGGCTATTCTTCTTGCTCAAGAAGGCTTCACAACAATAGAACAAGTAGCCTATGTTCCAAT
>CAZLQT010000029.1:0-16357 GCA_964561815.1 uncultured Woeseia sp. | reverse complement strand
TTGCAAATCATTGGATGTCTATAGCACAATGTTTTGCTGGAGATCCAGAAAACCCTCCTGAAAAAGGGGCAAGAGTTTAACAAGGAAATATTATGAAATGGACTGATGAACACGAAAGCATAAGAGAAACTGCTGCAAAATTTGTAGACAACGAAATTAATCCATACGTTGATCAGTGGGAAGAAGATGGCATTTTCCCGGCACATGAATTATTTAAAAAATTAGGCGACTTGGGAATGCTTGGAATCAGCAAACCTGAAAAGTACGGAGGACTCGGGCTCGATTACAGCTACTCAATAGTGTTTGCTGAAGAAATGGGTCGAGTTGCAGCTGCTGGTGTCTCTACTGGCATTGGGATACAAACAGACATGTCTACGCCGGCACTTGCAAAATTTGGAAGTGAGGATCTCTGCAATGAGTTTTTAGTGCCAGCAATTTCAGGGGATGTAGTTACCTCTATTGCAGTCAGTGAACCACATGCCGGCTCTGATGTTGCTGGGATCAAAACCGAAGCAAAAAAAGACGGTGATGACTATGTGATTAACGGTACAAAAATGTGGATATCTAATTCAATTCAAGCCGATTATTTCTGTTTGCTTGCAAACACAAGCGACGGTCAACGGCATAAAAATAAGTCCTTAATTATTGTTCCCTCAGACACCAAAGGAGTCTCCTTATCTGAGCCGTTAAAAAAATTAGGCCTCCACTCCTCTGATACTGCCCAGATATTCTTCGATAACGTTAGAGTGCCCCAAAGGAATAGGATTGGTGAAGAAGGAATGGGCTTCATTTATCAAATGATTCAATTTCAAGAAGAACGACTCTATGCAGCAGCGGCTGCTTTAAAAGGTTATGAAAGTATTATTCAAGAAACCATTGATTACACCAAACAACGAGAAACGTTTGGAAAACCAATTCTAGATAACCAAATTGTGCAATTTAAACTAGCAGAACTTCAAACCGAGGTGGAATTACTTAGAGCGCTGACCTACAACGCCGTGGAAGAATACGTGGACGGTAAAGATGTGCTTACAAAAGCCTCTATGGTTAAACTCAAATCTGGTCGCTTAGGAAGAGAGCTAACCGATGCCTGCCTTCAATTTTGGGGTGGAATGGGCTTTATGTGGGAGAGCTCAGTTGCTCGAGCTTATAGAGACACTAGGTTGGGATCCATTGGCGGTGGAAGCGATGAGGTGATGCTAGGTATTATTTCCAAGCAAATGGGTCTTCTGGATAAAGATTAAGGTTGCTCCTCAGTATTCTTTCTTCTCTCTCTCATCCGTTGCCACCAACTTTTCTCGTCTGATTCTGCTTTAGATCTTTCGGATAATTGACTCGGCCTATTCGTCTTTAATACTCCATCTGCAAAATAATTAGGTGACACATCTAAACATTCACCTGTGGATGATTTTGTTGGCTTTATGGAGCTCTTTTGATTGTATGTTTGTTGTTCTATGGCATTGTCTCGACCTTCAATGGTTCGATCAATCAAGTCCAGTAGCTCGGATAACTGATCACCAGAGATCTGCTCTTCTGATTCACCTTTTGACTCAAGCTCTTCTCTTAATACAGGCAAATACTCTTCTGATATAGGGGATTCTGAATCGGCGATTTCAGGTATATAAAACGAGGATCGTTTTTGTATTTCTCTTAACCTTTCCGGAACCACTAAGTCAGGAATTGAATAACTTTCTTGATATTCCTGAGCTTCATCACACGTTTGCACAGCAGGCTCAAATAAACTGCAACTGGTCATAGTTATTACAGCGACTGGAAATAGAAAATATTTCGTTATAACTTGTCTCTTATAGCTTCGGTCAATAATCATAGTTTCTTCAATTTTATTTATGATTTAGTTTATAAAATATCCAGTTAATACTTTTTGTGGTGCAGTTAATATAAAATAATGAGATGAGTCTACCAAATACTCAATTTTTATTATTATATTTTTATAGGTGAGGTAACTATGTCTAAAGTAGAAGTTGGAAAAAAAGTCAGCAGTTTTGAAGCAGTACTGGACAACGAAGAAACATTCAAACTTAGTGAGAATAAAGGCAAGAATCTTGTGATCTACTTTTACCCAAAAGATAATACGCCTGGGTGCACTAGAGAAGGTGAAGATTTTAGGGATAAATACAAGGTTTTAAAAAAACTTAACACTGAAGTAATTGGGGTGTCTAAAGATTCAGTGGCATCTCATCAAAAGTTTATCAAGAAATTCAATTTCCCCTTCAATCTTATCTCCGATGAAAATGAAAAAGTCTGTAATCTGTTTGATGTAATCAAAGAGAAAAATATGTACGGAAGAAAGTATATGGGTATAGAGAGAAGCACATTTCTTATTGATACAAACGGAAAGCTTGTTAAAGAATGGAGGAAAGTTAGGGTTAAAGGTCATGTAGATGATGTGCTTGAATCTATAAAAGAAATATAGTCTATGTATTTAGCCTCATTAAGATTATTTGTTCTAACTCTATTCTTGTTCAGCGCTCCGTCGTTGGCAGAAATAGAGCTGCCTGATCTTGGAAACCCTTCTGATATTTATTTATCAAAAATGGATGAACCAGCTATCGGCAGAGCCTATTTCAGAAGTCTTAGAGCGCAACAACAAGTTGTTGAAGATCCTTTACTTGCAGAATACATACAAAATCTAGGAGAAAAGTTATCTTCAAAGGTACAAAGCGGCGACTTTGATTTTAATTATTTCTTTGTTCCTCAAAACTCTATAAACGCTTTTGCCATGCCTGGAGGTTATATAGGGATCCACACAGGGCTGTGTGTTAATGCTGATAATGAAAGTCAATTAGCCTCGGTACTAGCTCACGAAATAAGTCATGTCACTCAAAGACATATCTCAAGACAAATTGGTGATCAAGTCCCAAATTCTATTCAGGGCGGACTTGTTCTCTTGGGGGCAATATTGCTTGGTGCTGCAACAGGAAGTCCAGAATTGGTTGAGGCTGGAGCTTTTGCTGCCCCTGCCATAATGACCCAAGGACAAATAGATTTTACAAGAGACATGGAGATTGAAGCAGATGCAATAGGAATAAAA
Source organism: uncultured Woeseia sp. (assembly GCA_964561815.1). Classification (GTDB taxonomy): domain Bacteria; phylum Pseudomonadota; class Gammaproteobacteria; order Steroidobacterales; family UBA11654; genus CACPJA01. The sequence goes on along the minus strand of CAZLQT010000029.1, from coordinate 13,305 downwards.
ACTCTAGGGTTATCAAATTATGACCCTTACGCAATGGCAGATTTCTTCAACAAGCTCTCCACTGGTGAGGACCCAAGAAACGCAGCTTCAACGGAATTCTTAAGAACTCATCCAACTTCGGTAAATCGTTCAGCATCGGCAAAAAAACAAGCTAGAAATATGGTTGTTGAAACTGTAGAAGAATCCCTAGGGTTTGAACTTGCCAAGAATCGAATACGCTTTCTCAATAGTAATTTGCCTGAAAAGACACTCGATTATTTTGAGAATAAAACACAAAGATTTAACCCAAACAGTAACCTTGACAATAAATCCATTGGGGAACTCTATGGTCTGGCTTTAATTTCTATTGAGTTAGACTTATTAGATAAAGCTGAGAGCACACTTGAAAATCTAATCCGGCTAAACTCAGATTATCCTCACTTTCATATCGCTTATATGGACCTATTAATCGCAAAAGGCCAAGCCAATAAGGCCATAGCTTATATCCTAGAACGGCTAAAACTTTCTCCTCGAAATGTACCACTGACATTGGCCTATGCTGAAACAGAACTGAACTACGGAAACCCTAAAAAATCCCATGAAATATTGCTCGATCTTTTTAATACAATCCCTCCTTCGCCATCGCAGATAAGACTCATTGCAAATTCTGCCAATCAAGCTGGTGATTTTGCTGACTCTTTTTCTTACATGGCAGAATACTATTTAAGTATCGGGGGCTTTGAACAAGCAAGAGAACAATTGAAGGTTGCCTTATCATTTGAATCGTTGTCTAAAATTCAAACTGCTAAGTTCATTGCAAGACTTAATGAAATTGAAGAATATATAGATGAAATGAATAGACAAAGAAGATGAAATCACTTTTCTTAAAAATTACTTTAGTCCCTGTGCTCTTAATTTCATACGGATGCAGTTACCAAGGAGCTTTAGCTCCTATTGAAGAGGACCCTTATGAAGGAATGAATCGGTCAATTTATGAGTTTAATGAAAATCTAGATAAAACTGTCCTCGAGCCAGTTGCTGATAGCTACGATTTTGTAATCCCTGAGCTTGTTCAAACTGGTGTGCAGAATTTCTTTAATAATGCCAATTACCCTGTAACCATTGTTAACCAAGTTCTCCAAGGTAAGTTTAGTGATTCTTTAGAGGGTCTATTTAGATTTACCATTAATACAACCGTTGGTATAGGCGGTCTTTTTGATCCTGCAACAAGTCTAGGATTTGAATTAAAAAATGAAGATTTTGGACAAACACTAGGGGTTTGGGGTGTTGATAGAGGTTCGTATCTTATGACACCTTTATTTGGTCCATACACAGTGAGACATGCTTTTGGCGATGCCTTTGATAATTTATTGAGTCCCATCAATTATATAGACGATACGGCCACCAAATACACAATTAAAATTATTGATAAGATTCAAGAAAGGTCTGATCTGTCAGCACTTGAAGAAGAGTTGTACGGCTCCTATGATCCTTATCAATACATAAGAGACTCTTACATTCAAAATCGTGATTACAAAGTCAATGATGGAATTATCGATGACGAATTAGAAGATGAGTTGTTTGACCTAGAAGATTTCTAATCGCTCAATTACAGCATCAAGTCCATTTGCGTTAATCTCAGCATTAAATTGATTGCGATAGTTCTTGATGTATGAAACGCCTTCTATTTTGACATCATAGAATCGCCAACCTTCTTTAAATTTTCCAAAACTGAAATTCATTGGAATAAGCTCACCCTGATACATAACCTCTGATTTAACTGTAAGTTTTTTAGTTTCTGCAGTGATTGTTTCATTGTTTAGCACTGTGATCTGACTGACGTCAAAATTTAGCAATGTAAGTGCGTAAGATCTGACTAGCGATTGATACAGTCCCTCGGTGAACCTTTCCCTTTGGCTAACTGACGCTGACTTCCAATGTTGATTCAAAACCAATCTCCCTGCATATCTTTTCTGAAAATATGGAGAGAGTGTTTTATCTATAATTAAATAGAGTTCTTCTCTTTCTCTGTCTAACCTCTTTCGATTCTCATCGTCGCCTAAACCAATTGTCATTGAATCAATGGACGACCGGACCATTTCATAGGGTTCTATTTCACTTTGGGCTGAAAGATTCCCTGACAGAAAAAAGATTATAATGAAGGCAAATCTAGGTAGAGCAATACTCATTGTAAAATTTTAGCTTATCCTGCTTCCTCCATTTGAGGGTTGTAATTTCCAGTTCTGGCTAAACTATTAAGTCTTGATCTCTTTAAAAACGCGTCCTGACCTGACTTCAGATTTTCATCAACTCCCGACCAAGCATTTAATGGTTGGGCTTGCAGGGCTCGCCCATAAGAAAACGATAGTTGCCAAGGATGAGGTCCCATTTCATTCATGGCACTTAAGTGAGCGGTTGCCTCTTCAGAAGTTTGGCCTCCCGATAAGAAAGCAATGCCTGGAACTTCTTCTGGTACGTTTTCAGACAAGCACTTAACTGTTGCGCTCGCTACTGTAGCAACGTCTGCCCTATCACTGGCATCGGTTCCTGAAATCACCATATTGGGTTTAAGTATGATTCCGTTGAGAGCAACTTTTTGATCTTCCAAGACCTTGAATACATGATCTAAGACTTTAGTTGTCACCTCAAAACAGGTTTCTATACTGTGATTCCCATCCATCAATATTTCAGGTTCAACAATCGGAACCATCTTAGCTTCCTGGCATAATGCTGAATATCTAGCAAGTGCATGAGCATTGACGTCGATACAAGCCATACTGGGTTGACTATCCCCAATCCCTATCACGGCTCTCCATTTGGCAAAACGTGCGCCCAAGGAATAGTATTCTTCGAGTCTTTCTCTCAGCCCGTCTAATCCTTCAGTTACTTTTTCTCCTGGATGCATCGGTAAATCTTTAGCGCCCTTGTCGACCTTTATTCCTGGCACAATGCCTATTGAACTTAAATATTCAGCAAAGGGAACTCCCTCATTGGTTGATTGTCTAATTGTTTCATCAAACAGTATTACCCCGCTTATATAATCTGAGATACCAGGTGCAGTAAACAACATGTTTCGATAGGTTTGTCGGCTGCTTTCTGTTGATTCAGTGTCTATCGTTGCAAATCTTTTTCCAATTGTTGGTGTGCTTTCGTCAGCTGCTAAAATTCCCTTATTAGGAGCCACCATCGATTGAGCTATTGAGTTAAGTGAGCTTAGATCCATTTCTTCCTCCATTTAGTTAAGGGTAATTATAACTAAGATAGATTCTTGCATACACCCTTGATTATAAAAATACGCTGTTTTTGTATTGCATATATGTTAAAAGGTACTAAAATAGTCCCATATTTACATGTTGAGGGTAAATTGTGCTAAGAATTAAGAAAATGACTGATTATGCAGTCCTGATTTTATCCAATCTGGCAATGCATGATGATTTTTTAACCGCTAAAGAAATTGCTTCAGCGACACATATTTCTCTGCCTACAGTTAAAAAATTACTAAAGAAGTTAAATAAAAAAGGTTTTGTTAACTCTAGACAAGGAGTGCTTGGTGGTTACACGCTTAACCCAGATGCAAGAGAAATAAGCATTGCCCTCCTCTTAAACTCGCTAGAGGGTAATTTATCTATCACGCAATGTGCGAGCGAAAGTGACAAGTGTTCTGTGGAAGATTTCTGTCACATCGGTAATGCTTGGCAACTTATTAACCAAAGGGTTTTTGCTTCGCTTGATGATTTAACGCTCATGGATTTAATCAAACCTCAAAGAATTGAACATTTTGTAAGCACCACAATACCGGTCAGATCTTCTAAACACTAATATGGTAAAAGAGCAAAACAAAGAAATTAATCAATTCTTGAAAAAGAGCTATGAGTATGGCTTTGAGACAGATATTGAATCTGAGACTCTTCCTCCTGGAATAAACGAAGACGTTATTAGGATAATCTCTAAAAAAAAGAATGAGCCAGAGTTTCTTTTAAATTGGCGACTAAAAGCATTCGCTTATTGGAAAAATCTTGAAGCCCCTGAATGGAGTCAATTAAATATAGATCCTATTGACTATCAGTCAATCTCTTATTTTTCTAAACCGAAACAAGATGATGGCCCTAAATCACTAGAGGAAGTCGACCCCAAATTACTCGAGACATATGAAAAACTCGGTATCCCTTTACACGAAAGAGCAAAGTTAGCTGGAGTCGCTGTGGATGCAGTTTTCGATAGCGTTTCAGTAGTAACAACATTTAAAGATAAGCTAGCTGAAGCTGGAGTCATCTTTTGTTCTTTTTCTGAGGCTGTCCAAGACCATCCAGAGTTAATAAAAAAATACCTTGGTAAGGTTGTGCCATATCGAGATAACTATTTTGCAGCATTGAATGCAGCTGTTTTCTCAGATGGTACCTTTGTGTATATCCCGAAAGGGGTTAGATGCCCAATGGAGTTATCGACTTATTTTAGAATTAATGAAGCCAAGACCGGTCAATTTGAAAGAACACTAATAGTTGCCGATGAAGACAGCTATGTTAGCTACCTCGAAGGCTGCACAGCACCCATGAGGGACGAAAATCAACTGCATGCAGCCGTTGTAGAGCTAATTGCTCTTAATGATTCAGAAATAAAGTATTCAACTGTACAAAATTGGTACCCAGGCGATGAAAAAGGTAAAGGCGGAATTTATAATTTTGTTACTAAACGAGGTGATTGCAGAGGTGAAAACTCTAAAATATCATGGACTCAAATTGAAACTGGATCAGCCATTACTTGGAAATACCCAAGCTGCATCTTAAGAGGTGACAATTCTTCAGGGGAATTTCACTCTATAGCTCTGACCAATAATCTACAACAAGCTGATACTGGGACTAAAATGATTCACTTAGGTAAAAACACAAAAAGTAAAATTATCAGCAAGGGCATCTCAGCTAAATCCTCACAAAATACATACAGAGGCCTTGTTTCTATGTCTAAAGGTGCATCGCAGTCGAGAAATTTCACGCAATGCGATTCTTTATTGATCGGAAATAAATCAGGTGCTCATACTTTTCCTTCTATTAATGTTAATAACACAAGCTCCACACTCGAACATGAAGCAACAACGTCAAAGATTTCAGATGATCAATTATTTTATTGTCAACAACGAGGCATTGATGAAGAAGATGCTATTGGACTAATAGTTAGCGGTTTTTGCAAAGAGGTGTTAAATGAACTCCCAATGGAATTTGCTGTTGAGGCGAGAGCTCTTCTTCAGGTAAATCTTGAGGGAGCTATTGGATAAAAAATTGAGATTTTAAAAATTGAATAATAAAAAAGAATACGTACTGGAAATCAATGACCTATCTGTTTCGACATCGGGCATTAAGATTTTAAATGGTTTAAGCCTAAGTGTGAGAAAAGGAGAAACGCATGCAATCATGGGTCCAAATGGATCAGGTAAGAGCACCCTAGCAAAAACCATAGCTGGACATACAGACTATGATATCAATAGCGGTACGATCAAGTTTCTTGGTAGCGACTTAGTATCCATGCCGATTGAAGAAAGATCTAATCTGGGTCTATTTCTTGGTTTTCAATATCCTATAGAAATTCCTGGGCTCTCTAATACAGCATTTCTAAAAGCGGCTATTAATGCCCAAAGGAAATACAACAACTTAAAAGATATTCCTGCCAATGAGTTTTTGATAGAGCTAAAAAGTAAAGCTGATCAACTCGGGTTAGATCAAAGCTTTCTGTCACGAGGAGTTAATGAAGGTTTTTCTGGCGGCGAAAAGAAGAGGAATGAAATACTCCAAATGTTAATGCTAAACCCAAAAGTTTCAATTCTTGATGAGACCGATTCAGGATTGGATATTGATTCAATGAAAATTGTTGCTGACGGTGTCAATTCAACTCGAAATAAAGAAAATTCGACGATTGTTATTACCCATTACGAGCGGTTGTTAAATTATCTAGAACCTGATTATGTGCACGTAATAAATGACGGGATAATAATTAAAACTGGTGACTCATCTTTAGCTAATGAACTTGAGGAAAAGGGCTACGAATGGCTGACCAAGAAAAAATAAGAAATCTTATCGGTCCTGATAAAATTGCATCAATTGTTTCAGGTAATTCGGACTACCCTGATTGGTTTGATGAATTTAAGCGACTTTCTGCTGAAAATCTAATGGACCAAAATTTACCCTCCATTAAAGATAGTGAATGGGAATCTACAAAAATTAATTCCCTAACTGAAAAATTATTTAATGGTGATTTTGATGCTAACAAAAGTGTCAATGAATTGGTTTATGAAGATTTGGAGAAAGATCCAAATAAAATTACTATTAATTTTTCTAACGGTATTTATACATGCCCAGACCATTTGCCTAGTCATATTAAGATCTTAAGTCATACTAATAATAGAGACCAATTTAGAGATCTCTTGGACATTAACAAAGAGAGCACAGATTCTTTTTCTTGCGTCCTTAATTCAATAATTTTATCTGATGTTCTTCTCATAGAAGCTTCGGATAATCAAAAAATAGACACCTTAATTCATATTATTAATCACGCTTCTGATCGAGTTAATGTAGCTCCAAGAATAGAGATTCGTGCCGCAAGAAATAGTTCCGTAAAAGTTTTTGAAGAAGTTAAAACATCAAATAACTCCATTATGAACCATGTATTGAGGGTAAATTGTCAAAAAGATGCAAATATTGAGTTCTATAAGGTGATTGATCGACAAAAGAATTCTCACTATCTGGGTAATCAACATATAAAAGCTAATGAAAATGCCAAAATCAAATTTTTTCTATGGGATTTTGGTGGAGATACTTCAAAAACTGTAACTGATGCTAATTTATTGGGTAAAAAATCAGAGATTAGCTACTCTGCCCTTTTTACACCTAACAACGATTTACATTCTGGGAATCAGATAAAAATAAATCATGAAGCAAGCGATACAAAAAGCAACATTAAGGTCAGAGGTGTTTTACAGGATCAGTCAAATGGGGTTTTCTATGGAAAAATAAAGGTAAACGAGAATGTGATCAAAACCTCAGCCTTCATGGAAAATAAAAATTTATTGCTCTCTGACGATGCAAGCATTTCGAGTAAACCGATCCTTGAAATCTATAACGATGATACTGAGTGCTCTCATAGTGCAACCTCTGGATCTATAGATAAGGAGAAGTTGTTTTACCTTAAAACAAGAGGAATTGATGAAGTTGAGGCTAAAAGTTTCCTTATAAACTCATTCATCGAAGAGATTTCTGGAGAAATAAGAAATAAAAAAATACAAGATGCCTTCACAAGATATTTACTGGTGAATAGAGAATCATAAGTTATGGATCAAAAGATAAAAAAATCCTTCGAGTTAGACAGAATCAGAAGCGACTTTCCTATTCTTGATCAGGAAATAAATGGCTCTAAACTAATATACTTTGACAATGCGGCTTCAACTCAAAAACCAAAGAGCGTTATCAAATCAATCAAACAATATTACGAATCCGATCACTCCAATGTTCATCGAGGGGTTCATAGCTTAAGCATAAGAGCTACTGAAGCTTATGAGCAATCAAGAAGAGTAATCTCGAACTATATTAATGCAAAACATGAACACGAAATAATTCTTACTAAAGGAACAACAGAATCAATAAATCTTGTCGCACACTCAATTTCTTCTCAAATTAAAGAAAATGATGAAATTTTAATATCGGCTATGGAGCATCATTCGAATATTGTTCCTTGGCAAGAACTGTGCAAACGAACCGGCGCATGTTTAAAAATCATACCAATCAATGAATCAGGCGAAATTAACCTCGATGAAATGAATAAGGTAATTACATCAAAAACCCGAATAATCGCCATTACACATATCTCCAACACTCTTGGAACTATTAATCCAATTAAAAAAATAATTAAGCTAGCTAAATCAGTTAATGCTTTAACACTAATAGATGGAGCACAAGCAGCGGCTCATATGAGAATTGATGTTCAGGATATTGATTGTGATTTTTATGTGTTTTCAGGACATAAATTATACGGACCAACAGGAACTGGGGTTTTGTATGGAAAAGAGGAAATATTAAATAGTCTTAACCCTTATCAATATGGAGGGGAAATGATTCTTAAAGTTACCTTTGATGAAACCACATACAATTCTTTGCCACATAAGTTTGAAGCCGGAACTCCAAATATAGCAGGTGCTATCGGGCTAATGAATGCCATTGAATATTTAACGAATCTAGACTTTGATGGTGCTATTGATCACGAAATGGCTATACACGACTATGCACACCAGCAATTACAGCTTCTACCTGATCTTAATATCATAGGTACGGCAAAAGAAAAATCATCAATAATCTCTTTTACAATTGGCCAACTCCATCCTCATGATGTAGGTACGATATTAAACCAAAAGGCTGTTGCCGTCAGAACAGGTCACCATTGCACGATGCCTTTAATGGATTTTTATCAAATACCTGGAACTATCAGGTGCTCATTTAGTTTTTATAATTCTAAAGACGAAGTAGATGTCCTCATTTCTGCTCTTGAGCTTGCCACAGAAATGTTAAGTTAATGATGGATAATCTATATCAAGAAACAATCATGAAGCATGGGCATAAGCCTCTAAATTTTGGCAAACCAGAAAATATAGGGCATTCGATAGAACAATTTAATCCTTTGTGTGGCGACAAAATTACCCTTTATTCCACCAAAGATGAATCGATTAACTTTATGTTTGAAAGTGTAAGTTGCGTCATATGTAAAGCCTCTGCTTCCATGATGACGATGACTATAAATGACCTAAATTTTAACGAAAGAGTGCCCTTTATTGAAAATATCATCTCTGGCATAAAAGAAGGCAAGATAGATAACAATAATCTTTCAAAAGATCTGTTAAGCCTTAATCAAATAGTGAATTATCCCTCCAGAATTAATTGCGCTCTTTTACCATGGCAAACAGCACATGATTTAATAAGGAACCATATCGATGAGTAACTATCTGGATAACGATGAAATTATTTCACTCTCGAGGGATTGTGAGGTTATATCAGTTCCCTATGGTGAAAAAGAAACTCTTAAAAAAGGAACAGAAGTCCAATTAATGCAAGCTATGGGAGGGTCATACACCGTATACACATCGCAGGGCATGTTCAGAATTAGCGGAAACAACGGAGATGCAATCGGCAAAGAGGTTGAGCCTCCTCCTGTAATAGATGAAGACATATCAGATACCGACTTTGAAGAAAAAGTTTGGGAACAGATGCGAACCGTTTATGACCCTGAAATCCCTATAAATGTTGTGGATCTTGGTTTGATCTATTCTTGTGATATCAAAAAAGATTCAGATGATAATTTTGATATCAAAGTCGATATGACTTTAACTGCTCCTGGTTGTGGAATGGCTGATGTGTTGGTTGAAGATATAAAAGAAAGAATTTGCCTTCTACCTAGAATTAACACTGTTAATGTTGAATTGGTGCTTGACCCACCTTGGAGCATGGAAATGATGTCAGAGGCTGCTCGCCTAGAAGCTGGACTAATCTAAGATTTACTTCAACTCACAAAAGCACTGCATATATATCCCTCTTGGATCATTATAGACAGTCAAATCATTTGCTACATCCTTGAACATATTTAATAACTTCAAATTGCTATTGTGTATTTCAATGCCTAAGAAAGTCATAGTTTTAAAGATGATATTAGCCATACTCAAACCTAGAAATGCTTCAAAAGGGTTTTCTCTGTTGATTCGTTTTACCCCAAAGCCTTCTTCCAATTCAGCTAATTCAGCAGCTTTACTGATAGCATCGTCGAGTGTGCCTATTTGATCAACAAGACCGATTTCAAAAGCTTTTTGCCCAATCCATACTTTGCCTTGTGCAATACTATCAACAGCTTCTAGTGTCATATTTCTATTCTCAGCTACTTTAGAAATAAACTTTTGGTAAACATTATCTGTCCCAGATTGGAATATTTTTTTATCCTTCTCGGTAAGTGTTTGAGCAACTGAAGTAGTTATGTCCACAGTAGAGTAACCGTCTTCATGAATACCAATTTGATCCAATGCTCTTTCAAAAGTAGGTATAAATGCACCAACTCCAATTGATCCAGTAATTGTAAATTCTTCAGCAAATATTTGATCAGCTGGGGCTGAAATATAGTAACCTCCAGAGGCTGCTACACTGCCCATTGAAGCCACAACAGGTCTTCCTGATTCTTTAAACTTTTCTAATTCATCAGCTATGACTTCAGATGCGTAAGCGCTTCCTCCTCCGCTATCTACTCGTAATACAAGAGCTTTAACGCTTTCATCTTCATAGGCATCTCTGATGAGTTTAATAAAATCATCACCAGCAATTGTCCCTGGCCCAGCAGACCCATCAACAATCCCTCCGCTAGCAATAATCAGGGCAACATTCTTTTCTTCCTCTGCTTTATAGGTAGACTCAATCTGTGTAGTATTGAGATAGGAATTCATACCAATGATGTTTATATCATTGTCTTCTTCACCCGGAGCTAATTCATAGAGATAATCCCTAAATTGTCTTTTATTGCTTAATTGATCTATTAACCCCAACTCTAAGGCTGCAACAGATAAGTCGCCGTTTACTTCATCAGTAACCTCATCTAGGGATTGAATGTATCTATTTAAAGTGTCTGTATCAATGTTTCTAGCAGCGCTGACTTCAGAGAGATAAGATGACCATAAAACTGTAATCCATTCGATGATATTGTTCTTGGCTTCATCCGACATACTGTCCCTAAAATAAGGTTCGACAAATGCTTTGAATGTTCCTACTTTAAAAACGTTAGCATCGATATAAAATTTATCAAAAAAGGATTTATAGTAAGTCCTGTAACTACGATACCCATCAATAAAGATTGCAGCATAATCATGCATATGCACTTCATCAGCATGAGCTGCTAAATAATACTGAGCTGTTGAATAACCTAAGCTGTTATAAGCAATAACTTTCTTACCTGACTCTTTAAAATCTTCAATGGCTTCAGCAATTATTTGGAGCTTTGTTGGGTTACCCCCAAGGAATTGATCCAGATCCAAAAGCAGATAATCAACTAATTCATCATTCTTTGCCGTCTCAATAGCAGTGATTACATCAGAGACTAAGGTCTCGGTAGAAGTTTCTCCTGAAAATTCAGCAAAAGCTCTTTCAAATTCAGACAAAGATAATTCCTCAACGAGAAAACCATTAATATTTAAATTTAATATTGCACCCTCAGATATTTCAGGTTCTTGATCCGATGATCCAAACGAAGACAATAAGCCAATTACTAGAAATAGAAGAACAATAAACACCACCAGACGTCTTGCAAAAACACCTGTTGCATCTAGAAACTTGCCAAATTTTTCCATGAAAGATTTCATAACTTCTCTACTCCTAATTATTCTTCATATGTAATTTTATAAATTACTCCATTTTTATCATCACTGACCAACATTGAGCCATCATCTAGTATAAGAATATCGGCTGGCCTTCCTAATGTTTCTTCATTTTTCATCCAACCATCGGCAAAAACTTCGTAAGACACTCCTTTATCTCCATCCACAGCGACAGTTGTAATTCTGTAGCCAATTTTCTCTGAGCGATTCCAAGAACCATGTTCAGCAATAAATATTTGATCATGATAGTTCTCTGGGAACATTGTCCCTTTGTAGAACTTTAACCCTAGGGGCGCCACATGTGGGCCTAATTCCTGTGCCGGTGGTGTAGCCTCACCGCAATCCCCTTGAGAACCATATTGAGGATCCTTAATAGACGTTGCATGACAGAACGGAAAGCCAAAATGTTCCCCTACTCTAGATAACTTGTTCAACTCTCCAGGTGGTAAATTATCACCTAACATGTCTCTTCCATTATCCGTGAACCAAAGTTCATTGGTTTCAGGATGAAAAGTCATACCGACAGTGTTTCTTATACCGTAGGCAACAGTTTCTTTCTCTGTTCCATCTAAATTCATTCTCGTGATTACAGCATAACCAGGCTCTTCGCAAACATTGCACGGCGCACCTATAGGAACATAAAGCTTATTATCTGGGCCCACAATAATATATCTCCATCCATGGTGTCTGTCTTTAGGGTAATCGCTGATTACAGAATACTTGATTGAATCAACCGATGATTTCTCAATAGAGATCTTATTAATCGTATCTTCAATATCCGTAAATTTTAAGACTCGATGTATTTCTGCGACATACAAGTTGCCTTGATGGAAAGCAATCCCATTAGGCATATACAGCCCTTCAGCGATAACCACCACTTGAGGATCATCTTGATAGTTAGTCACTGCATAAATACTACCTTCCTCTCTCGTAGAAACAAAAATCATTTCTTCACCAAGAGCTAATGATCTTGCATTTGGAACATCGTCAGTAAGAACGTCAATTTGGAATCCGTTTGGTAGGTTAATTTCAGGCATTTCAAAGGCACTGAGATTAAAACTGAATAAAATTAATAGAGATAAGAATATTCTATTTTTTTGATTGCTCTTCACTGCCTTCTGTTTAAACTTTTTCTTTAATTCGAGCTGATTTACCACTTCTTTCTCTTAGGTAGTAAAGCTTTGACCGTCTAACATCGCCTTTTCGTTTTACTTTGATCTCTGTAATGAGCTTACTATGAGTTTGAAATACTCTTTCAACACCTTCTCCATTAGATATTTTTCTCACAGTGAATGAAGAATTAAGTCCTCTATTCTTTTTTGCTATAACAATTCCTTCAAATATTTGTAGGCGTTCTCTAGAGCCTTCCTTGATTCGGACTTGAACAGCTACAGTATCTCCAGGACTAAAATCTGGGATATCATCTCTTAGTTGCTGCTTTTCAATTTCTTCAATTATATTCATAGAATTGCTATTGCCTTAAAATGAAGGGTGAATTGTATATTAATAGTCTCTAGATGTTAATTTTATTCTTTTAATTCTTTTTTATAATCATCTAGAAGGGCCTTTTGATCCTCAGATAAGTCTATATTATCTAACAGATCTGGCCTTTTCTTAAGAGTTTTAATTAAAGATTTTTTCATTCTCCATTCCTCAATAGCTTGATGATCGCCACTGAGCAAGACTTCAGGCACAGTCTCTCCTCTAACATTCTCTGGCCTTGTGTAATGAGGATGTTCAAGCAGACCTGATGAAAAAGAATCGTTCTTAGCAGAGTCTGCGTCTCCTAATACTCCTGGTATTAATCTAGAGACAGAATCCACAATTACTGCTGAAGGAATTTCTCCGCCGCTCAAGACATAATCTCCTATAGATAACTCCATTGAATTAGTAGTTAATTCCATTATTCTTTCGTCCAGCCCTTCATAGCGAGCAGATACAATAAT
>CAZLQT010000028.1:0-16372 GCA_964561815.1 uncultured Woeseia sp. | reverse complement strand
AATGGAGAGATGAGAAGGAATATTTCGATAATATTCCTGATCCTCTAAACGGCGAGGCTTTTTTAAAAATTCCAAATACAAAAAATGTTGATGAATTTATCAAAAACTTAGCAGATTGTCCTAAGAGTGGACTCCATAACCCACTGAAAAACGTGGACCGTTATGTGATGCTTGGAAATGTCTGCGCCAAAGCTGCAGAGGTTATGAGAGATAAAGAAGTAGAGGATTTTTTCATTCGCTTAATTCAAAGAGTGATGCCAAAAACTAACAACCAATGCTATGGAGAAGTAAAAGTAACCAGAATCTTCTTAGAAAACTTTGCTGGTGACGGTGTGAGATTCCTTGGGAGAGGTTTTTCTAACCCAGGAGACCATGTTGGCCAGGAATCATCAGGTTATCGATGGCCTTATGGACCTGTGGTTATTGTCGCACCCTTTAATTTCCCACTAGAGATTCCTGCACTCCAATTTATGGGTGCTCTTTTTATGGGCAACAGGCCTCTTATAAAGTCAGCGACAACCGTCGGAATTGTGTTTGAGCAATTCCTCAGAATGCTTATATATTGTGGTCTCCCGATATCAGATGCAGATATGATTCATTGCGGTGGATCAACAATGGGCAACTTAATAAAGGATGCTAATGACAAAATAAGAATGCTTCAGTTTACAGGATCGTCACAAGTCGCAGAACAATTATCCCAAGATATGAACGGGCGCATAAGAGTCGAAGATGCTGGATTTGACTGGAAAGTCATAGGGCCAGACTATAGTTCTGAATGGGCAGATTACGTTGCCTGGCAATGCGATGAAGATGCCTACAATGCTTCTGGCCAAAAATGCTCAGCACAAAGTATTTTATTTGTTCATGAAAATTGGACAGATCATTTGATGCCAAGATTAAAAAAGCTTGCAGAGCGAAGGCGGCTTGACAACCTAAGTATTGGGCCTGTGTTGACTTGGAGCAATAAAGACATCAAGAATCATATCAATGCCCTACTCCAAATACCTGGCTCAGAAGTAGCATTTGGAAATGAAGAACTGGAATCACATACCATTCCGAGTGTTTATGGTTCAATGAAACCAACTGCAGTAGAGATTCCAGTCAAACAATTGCTTACTGATCATTTTGATCTTATTACCTCTGAAGTTTTTGGTCCTGTACAGGTTATCGTCAATTATAGCCATGATGAGTTACCGATTATTCTAGAAGCACTGGAGCGGATACCTCTGCATTTAACCGCAGCGGTTGTCAGTAATGATCCATTATTCCAACAACAAGTATTAGGCCTAACAGTTAATGGAACGACTTATGCTGGAATCAGAGCTAGAACCACGGGGGCTCCTCAAAACCATTGGTTTGGACCGGCTGGAGATCCCCGGTCAGCTGGTATAGGAACACCTGAAGCTATTATTAATACTTGGAGTTGCCATAGAGAAATCATCAAAGATATTGGCCCAATTGACCCCGACTGGAGTACTCCTGAGTTAACCTAATGGTCAGTTCCAATCAGCGGAGTCTTATCGAATTAGAATCCAATTTTGGACCGGATAATTATAAACCTCTTCCTGTGGTGTTATCTAAAGCGCAAGGCGTTTGGGTCTGGGATGTAGATAATAAAAAATATTTAGATATGATGTCCGCCTACTCTGCAGTCAGTCATGGTCATTCACATCCTGAATTACTTAAGGTCTTCCATGAACAATCAGCCCGTCTAGCCTTGACCTCAAGAGCTTTCTACACTGATACTCTTGGACCATACCTAGAGACGATTACCTCAGTGAGTAATTTCGATATGGCGCTACCAATGAATTCAGGTGCAGAAGCAGTAGAAACTGCAATCAAGGCCTCTAGGAGATGGGCTTATCGCTCTAAGAAGATAGAAGCAAACAAAGCTGAAATTATTGTCGCAGACGGTAATTTTCATGGAAGAACCACCACCATTATTAGTTTTTCTAGTGATCCCAACTCAAAGGATGATTTTGGACCACACACACCTGGATTTGTTTCAGTAGAATTTGGATCATCCAAGGCTATAGAGGATGCAATCACTGAAAATACAGCTGCTGTTTTAGTTGAACCGATACAGGGTGAAGGAGGAATCATTATACCTCCAGATAATTGGCTTCCTGAGATTAGGGATATCTGCACAAAGCATGAGGTATTAATGATTCTAGATGAGGTTCAATCAGGTCTAGGCAGGACGGGTAAAATGTTTGCCTTTGAACACGCTGATATTCAACCGGATGGTCTTATTTTAGGTAAAGCACTTGGTGGGGGGTTTATGCCAGTATCATGCTTCTTATCTTCAAAAGAAGTCATGCAATGGCTTAACCCAGGGTCTCATGGCTCAACATTTGGCGGCAACCCTCTGGCAGCTGCATTAGGTAAAAGATCATTAGAAGTGCTAGAAGAAGAAAACTTGATTGAAAATAGTCGTGTGCTTGGTGAATTTTTCAAAAATGCACTTGATAACATTAACAGTAATGTAATTAAAGAAGTTAGAGGTAAAGGTCTTTGGATTGGTGTCGTCATTGATCCAAACTTCATCTCTGGCAAGGAATTATCTAAGTTATTATTAAAACAGGGAATCTTATGCAAGGAGACTCATGAGACTGTCATCCGATTTGCTCCTCCACTTATAATCAAAAAAGAAGAAATTGAATGGGCGTTAGAGATCATAACAAACACCATACTTAAAATCGAAAGCGAATCCAGATCTTAAAATGAGCCCTCAATCAACGAATCATGTGTTGCTGATCAGACCTACAGAATTTTATTCTAACGATCAGACCATAGAGACTAACCATTATCAAAAACCCGATAATAAAAAACCACATTCAGAGATTCTGAATGAGGCACTAATTGAATTTGATTCCTTTGAAAAAAATTTATTAGATCATGGAATTAGAGTCACCACTTTTTTAGGTCAAAAAGGCTGTCCTGATAATATTTTTCCAAACTGGGCTGTTACATTTGATGATCGGTCTATGCATATATTTAGCATGCTAGGTGAGAATAGAAGATTGGAAAAATCTGAGAATCACATCCGAGATCTCAATCGTACATATCAGACGACTTTGGATTACAGTAAGTATGAAAATAAATCTCAGTTTTTAGAAGGCACGAGCAGCCTAGTTCTAGATCGGGTAAATCGAGCGGCTTATATGGGAATATCACCAAGATCTGATAAAGGGCTTGCTAAGAAATGGGCAAGTGAACATGACTATGAATTATTTGCTTTTGAAACACAGAGTCATACGGGACAACCGATCTATCATAGTGATGTAATGATGTATATCGGAACTGAATTAGCTGTCATCTGCACAGAAGCAATTAAAACAGGTGCTGATAACGTGATCAATCAGTTATCAAAAACGCATGAAATCCTAGAAATTTCTAGTGATCAATTAGTTAATTTCTGCGGTAATTGCATTGAAGTAAAGGACATTAATAATGCCACTAACTTAATCATGTCGACCAGAGCCTATGAAGGCTATAAAAGTAAGCAAATAAAGGTTTTGAATAATTATTTTAATCAGATTATCCATTCAGATCTTAAGACAATAGAAACCTATGGTGGCGGATCTGCTCGATGCATGATTATGGAATTATTTTAATCAGTCTACCTAGGTAGTGTATTTCTTATAAAGCTCTGGATCTGTATCGCCTTCGGTCGAAAAAAAGAGCACTTTCGATGAAGTGTCCAGTTCCAACTGATCCCTTAGATCTGAATAATGAGGATTAGTTGAAACCTCGTGTAGAAAACCTATGGGAACTGCTCCGCTCTCCCCTGAGACTATCGATGGGTCTCCCTGAATTGGTTGTGATAATATCTGCATTCCCTTGATGGCTATATTGTCGTCACATATAGCAAAATAATCTGCAATAGAAACAATAATATCCCAAGCTAAAATGCTTGGCATACCGCATGATAAGCCAGCCATCATAGTGTTTAAATCGGCTGTTAAATGCGGTTTTTTATCGCCAATCTTTATAGAGTTAAAGAAACATGCTGCCCCAGATGGTTCGAGCAGGATAAATTTAGGTTTTTGTTTATCTGATCTTATGAAACTAGAAAATATTGAAGCGGCAAAAGAGCCAACCCCAGCTTGAGCAATAACATGAGTAGGCCAATCAGAGGTTTGCTCAAAAAATTCTTCAACCATTGTTGTGTAACCGGTCATGATGTTTTTTGGGACTTCCGTGTAACCTGGCCACGATGAATCTTGAAGCAGCACCCAGTCATTCTTAGCAGCTTTACTCTCGGCATATTTTACTGTTTCATCATAATTTAAGTCTGTAATCTCAGCCTTGGCTTTATGTTCCAGTATTGCTTTGAGTCTGATCTTTGAAGTACCTTTAGGCATAAAGACAACAGCTCGACAACCGTATTGTTCTGCACACCAAGCAACAGCTCTCCCGTGGTTTCCATCAGTCGCAGTGACAAAGGTTAAATCTTCGATAGATTTCCTCTGACTTTTAATTGACTTGAAACTGAGATTGGATTGTCTTATCGGAATATATTTTTTTATCTCTTCAGCCATTGCATAACTTGCACCAAGTACCTTAAATGCATTCAAACCTAGCCTTTGACTTTCATCTTTTATGTAACAATCTCTAATTCCTATTTCTCGAGCAAAATGCTTGAGATTGAGAAGCGGTGTAGGCGAATATCCCGGTAGAGTCTTATGAAAATTGTAAACTGAGTGACTATTCTCTTTAAAAGAATGACCGCTAGAGAGATAAGGATTGGGGATTGATTCTATTTGTTTCTTCAATGTAAGTTAGAATTTATTCTTTAAATTGATCTGCAAACAAACACAAAATTTCATACATAATAGTAGCACCAACAAGAGCTGTGTTCCCCGTTTGATCAAAAGGAGGAGCAACTTCAACGACGTCACCTCCTACAAAGTTAAGTCCCAAAAGGCCTCTTAAGAATTGCTGGGCTTCAAGTGTTGTAATTCCCCCCACTTCTGGCGTTCCTGTGCCTGGCGCGTAAACAGGGTCCAAGCCATCAACATCAAACGACAGATAAACAGGTCCATCCCCAACAACATCCCTTGCTTCTTTTATAATTTTCTCTAATCCCATCTCATAAAATTCTTCAATAAAAACAACTCGCATACCCGATGATAAAGAGAAATCTATTCCGTCAAGAAAATTTTGAGCTCCCCTGATCCCTATTTGAATCGTTCTTTTAGGGTCGAGAAGCCCATCCTCAACAGCTAATCGAAATGGTGATCCATGATGAAACTTCGATCCCCATATTTCACCCCAAGTATCAGTGTGAGCATCAATATGTATCATTCCAATAGGCCCGTCTTTCGCAATGCCTTTAAAAATAGGGTATGTAATTGAATGATCACCTCCAGCACTAAGAGGGATGACCCCAGCTGTCTTAATCAGACTAAAAAAATCAGAAATATCCTTCACAACAGCCTCATGGCTATATTGTTCAGATAAAATAACATCGCCCACATCAGCAATCTTTGCCTGATCAAAGGGATTTACTCTTGTGACATGATGATAACCCCTCATTAGGCTGGATTGATTTCTTATTTCTCTCGGGCCATGTCGTGCTCCTGCACGATTCGTCACTCCCCCATCGTAAGGCACTCCAACTAAAGCTATTTCAAGATCATCCAGAGATGATGCTAATGGACTTCTCATGAAGGTAGGGATACCTGTGTACCTAGGCTCAGAGCTTGCCTGATATTCTTGCCCAGTAACAGGAGATTTACTTTTCTTATTTTTACTCATTGGTTTTATACATTTATGGATTTAACATATCATTAATTCCAGTGTGTTTGGAGGACATTATTCTTTGAAATTAAAAAAATTAGATCTGCATGGAATAAAACATGAAGAAGTCGACAGGTTGGTCGAGAATTTCCTCTTTTTAAACCAAGATGATGTTCCTCTTGAAATTGTTTGCGGAAACAGTCAAAGAATGATTGATTTGGTTCTGGAAGTTCTAAAAAGAGTCGAATGCCAAGAATACGAACAAATTAGATTCGGGACTTTAATTATAAGAAAACTTTAATTATTTAAATCGATTTCTTAAGCGATTTAACCACCTTTTTGGTGTTTAGCTCCTTTCCAGACAAATGATATTTAACAGATTCTCTAATAATTCTTTTGGCAGCCCTCATAGTTTGAGGCTGAGAGAAGTCTTTTCGATCAATAGATTGTATGACCGATCCTTTAATAAGAGTATCACGGGCTGAAGAAGTGACAGAACTAACAAACCCCTCCTCTGCAATAAATCTATATGAGAGATTTGGTTCAATCTTTTTTGAAGACATAGCCTCGGTCTGAAAATTGATGGCATAACCAATTTCTGTAAGGAGTTGTATTTCAAATTCTCTAAGAATGATTTCACTTGAATCAGCATTTGATAAATTATTGATTGCTAAAGAATAAGCGTCAAATAAATCAGGATAAGGATCAGCAGTTGTTAAAAAACTAAGAATAAGCTCGTTTAAATAAAAAGCAGACATTAAGTGTTTTCTCGAAACATTGGACTGTTTTCCTGAACTGATATCCACACTTCTTAATGTTTTTAGTTGTGATCGGCCTGACCAAGAAACCAATATTGGTGAAAAAGGCTGCAAAAAAGACTTGAATTTAGACTTAGGTCTTTTTGAACCTTTGGCAATCGCATCAACTCTTCCGTAGTGGCGAGAAAATAAATTAATAATCTGACTGGTTTCAGAATAAGGCCTTTGATGGATTAAATAGGCTGGCTCACCTTCAATTACTTGGTGGGACTTCATAAACCCCTGTTTTGCCCTCTTTTGATTGTTTTAACTTGAGTTGTGAGAAAAACTTTCTTATCAACCAAAGTCTCTATTTCCTTTCTTGCTTCAGTGCCAACTCGCTTGAGTAAACTGCCACCCTTGCCAATAATAATCTTCTTATGGGCGTCTTTTTTTGTTTTAATCAATAAATCTATCATCACAATCTTTTCTTTTTCTTCAAAATTGTCTATCGAGCACTCAAGACTATAGGGCAACTCATCCCTGAGGTGGTGCATTAATCGTTCTCTTAAGATTTCAGTTATTCGAAAAAATGTATCCTTGTCGGTAACAATGTCTTTATTGAATTCTGGAGATTTGATTGGAAGATGTCTTTCTATTACTTCGATTAATCTGATTAAGTTTTTTTGATGCAATGCTGAGATCGGAACAGTATCAATAAAAACATCATTCTCAGATCGGTCCTTTAGGAAATCAAGAATCTTATTTTTATCTTTGTATCGATCTACCTTGTTAACAACCAATATTCCCTCTATTTCCATTTCTTTAAGGTGATTAAATATATAATCATCAGCCTTCTTCCATACATTTGCTTCAACCATCATTAAGACTAAATCTGCCTCAGATAAGGCGTTAACTGCTTCTCTATTAAGAGCTTTAGAATTAAATTTCATCTGATTTTCAGAAACAAGACCAGGTGTATCAATGAAGATAATTTGTGATTCTTTACTGTGAACAATGCCTAAAACATTGAGCTGCGTCGTTTGTGGCTTCGAGGTCACAATAGAAATTTTTTCCCCTACGAGAGCATTGACCAATGTTGATTTCCCAACATTTGGTCTGCCTAATACGGCCACGTAACCAGTTTTCTTATTCTCCTTGACCATCCGTAAGTATTTTTAAAGCTTTGCTTGCAGCTTCTTGTTCCGCAATCTTAATTGTTTTCCCATCACCTGAAGTCGTAATACCCTTATCCTTTATTACACAATCAATGAAAAAGTTTTGGTCATGTTTTTCACCGGTTGTTTTTATTAAACGGTATTCCGGCAAATTCTTTTGTTGTTGTTGAAGCAACTCTTGAAGTGTGCTTTTGTCATCTTTATAACTTGACGAAGGGTCAATAGAATCTATGGACTCATTAAAGATATTCTTAATAACACCTGCAACTGTTTCGAAGTTTCCATCTAGATAAATTGCTCCCAAGATCGCCTCTAAGGCATTTGCTAAAATTGAATCCCTTTGCTCTCCTCCAGAAAGGGTCTCTCCTTCCCCTAGAACAATCTGCTCATTAATACCTAACTGTCTTGCTATAGATGACAATGACTTTTCATTAACTATTGAGGCACGCATCCGGCTTAAATTTCCTTCATTGACTGAAGGGTATTCCTGAAATAGTACATCACTCAAAACCAAGTCTAATACAGCATCGCCTAAAAACTCCAAACGCTCATTATTTTCTGCTGAAGAACTCCGATGTGTTAATGCCAACTCCAAAAGTGAAGGGTTTCTAAAGTCATAGTTCAAGCTCATTAGAGACCAATTAGATTTTGATTGATTACTCAAAATACGAAGTTATTCGATCTTATCCCCAATTCTTCCCCATTCGGGAAAAGAGCTGAAATCCCAGTTAAACCATATTCTAGTGGCCCTCCCTACAAAGAGATCCCTTGAAACAAATCCAGGACATTCGTATCTACTGTCTCTACTATTGTCCCGATTATCTCCCATGAAGAAATAGTGTCCATCTGGAACACTAAAGGACCCTTCTCTGCCCCGTCTCGAGGGAGTTAAAAGTAAAGAATGATTCCCTTCATCAATTATCTCTTCATAAACATGAGACCCGTATTGTTTAGGGTCCTTATAAACTGTTTGATATTTACTTTTCACTTTGATGCCATTGATTGTAAGTTCTTTGTTGCTATAGGTAATCTCATCGCCGGGTAAACCAACTAATCGCTTAATGTACTTAATAGAAGGATCACAGGGATAAAGAAACACAACAACATCACCTCTCTTAGGCTCATTAGTAGTCTTAAGGGATTTCCCAATTACTGGCAGGATGAGATCATAGGCATATTTCTTTACAATGATAAAATCTCCCTTCTCCAAAGTTGGCATCATTGACCCAGAGGGAATTCTAAATGGTTCAAAAATAAAAGATCTCAGCAAAAAGATAAGTAAGAGAATCGGAACCAAAGCTTCTGATAATTCTATGAGACTCGATTTCTTTTTAAGAAAAAAACGGCCAACAACCCAAATTAGAGATAAAAATAGGATGATAAAAAATAAAATTGTCTGAAAATCAAAAATCATAAGTCATATTATAAAGTGATTGATTCTATAAATACTGAACTATTGTGAATTAATTATGATTTTCCTGAACCCTCTTTTCGCATAATGGATAGAAAGGCTTCTTGAGGTATTTCAACTGAACCAAATTGTTTCATTCGCTTCTTCCCTGCTTTTTGTTTTTTTAACAATTTCATTTTCCGTGTTACATCGCCTCCATAAAGTTTAGCCGTCACATTTTTTCTAAAGGCCTTAACATTGCCTCTAGCTATTATTTTAGCCCCTATTGCAGCTTGTAAGGCCACTTCAAACATTTGACGGGGAATAATTTTAGTCAATCGTTCAATAATCTTTCGACCTCTTTGTACGGCGCTATCCCTGTGGATAATGACCGAGAATGCGTCGACCTTTTCCCTATTAACTAAAATATCTAATCGCACCAATTGATCTGGTTTAAACCTTAGAAAAGAGTAATCAAATGATGCGTAACCTTTTGATATGGATTTGAGTTGATCAAAAAAATCTAAAACCACTTCAGCCAAAGGTAGCTCATAATCTAAAACGACTTGTCGACCCAGGTATTGCAACCGCTTTTGAACTCCTCGCCTTGATTCACATAATTGAATAACATTCCCAACAAAGTCAGGTGGGAGAAGGATGGTTGCTTCTACAATAGGTTCACGAATCTCTTTAACATAATTCATAGCTGGAAGAGCATCGGGATTATCGATTTGAATCACCTCACCATTGGTTTTAAGCACTTCATAGACCACAGTTGGCGAAGTTGTAACCAGATCAAGGTTGTATTCACGTTCTAAGCGTTCTTGAACTATTTCCATATGCAGCATGCCAAGAAAGCCGCACCGAAAACCTATGCCTAGGGCAGATGAAGATTCTGGCTCAAAATGAAGGGAAGCATCATTTAATTTAAGTTTATCCAAAGCTTCTCTAAAAGCCTCAAGATCCTCTGACACTGATGGGTAAAGGCCAGCAAATACTCTTGGCTGAATTGTTTTAAACCCTGGAAGAGCCTCTGTGCTAGGGTCTTTGATCTCTGTAATCGTATCACCTACAGGCGCTCCATAGATATCCTTTACGCCTGCAATCAAGAATCCCACCTCTCCAGCCTCAAGTGATTTCTTACTTTTTCTTTTTGGTGTATAGACGCCTACATCATTAACGATAAATTCATTTTTGGTTGACATGACTTTAATTTTATCTCCAACCGAGATCTTTCCATTCATTATCCGAAGAAGAGAAACAACGCCCACGTATTGATCGAACCATGAATCAATTATTAATGCCTCTAAATTTTTTTTCTTATGATCAATAGGTGCAGGGATATCTGAAACAATTCTCTCCATTAATTCATCTACTCCCTCCCCCGTTTTTGCACTGATCAAAATAGGTTCCTCAACTTCAATGCCTATAATTTCTTCAATATCAGAAATAACTTTCTCGGGATCTGCTGCAGGTAGATCAATCTTATTAATAACAGGGATGATCTCTAAACCTTGTTCTATCGCACTGTAACAATTGGCAACACTCTGGGCCTCCACACCTTGAGATGCATCGACAACAAGTAGGGCTCCCTCACAAGCTGCTAATGATCTCGATACTTCATACGAAAAATCAACATGGCCAGGCGTGTCAATCAGGTTCAAAACATAATTTTTACCGTCCTTGGATGAATAGTTTAGAGAAACACTTTGTGCTTTTATGGTAATACCACGTTCTTGCTCAAGATCCATGGTATCCAGAACTTGTTCTTTCATTTCTCTTTCATCAAGTCCACCGCATAATTGGATAAGTCGATCAGCAAGAGTCGATTTTCCATGATCGATGTGAGCAATAATTGAGAAGTTTCTTATATTTTTCATTTGATCAAATAGCCTTCGGTGCTACCCAAAATTTCTGAAATAATTCGCTGCATTCCTGTGTCTTGAATTTCCTTTGGTTCAGCAAAATATTCTATTAATATTGGATCCTGTAATTCTAGTAAATCAAGAAATATCCTCTGATCCTCTTCGGCAGAAGCTATGTATTTCTGATTAAAGTAATTTAGGAGAAGAAAATCTAGTTCCTTTGTTCCCCGCCTACATCTCCACTTAATTCTGGATAAGTCATTTATGGTCTGATTCATTCACATCCTGAGTAGCTATCATTTTTTTAATCTCTGCAATAGCTTGGCCGGGATTAAGATCTTTTGGACAAGCAAGTGAACAATTCATAATCGTGTGACATTTAAAGAGCTTGGATGAATCATTAAGCTCTCTTAGTCTTTCTTCCTTAGCCTCATCTCTGCTGTCTTGAAGCCATCTATAAGATGCTAATAAAGCAGCAGGTCCTAAATACTTATCACCGTTCCACCAATAACTCGGGCACGCAGTTGAACAACAGGCGCAGAGAATGCAAGCAGAGGGTCGATCTATTTTTTCTTGCTGATCTTTGGTTTGATATCGTTCAGCCCCTTCTGGTGGCTCTGAACTGGTTTTTAACCAGGGCTCAATGGAAGCGTACTGTTCATAAAACTCTGTAAGATCAATTACTAAGTCCTTCACAACTTTCATATGAGGCAAAGGGTAAACCCTTATGTCCCCTTTTAAGTCTTTTATAGGTTGAGTACAAGCCAATGTGTTTACACCGTTAATGTTATGGGAGCAGGACCCACATATTCCTTCCCTGCATGACCTTCTAAATGAAAGCGAGGGATCAAAATCAGCTTTAATCTTAATTAAAGCATCTAGTACCATTGGTCCGCATTGGTCTAAATCGATTTCGTAGGTGTCTATTCTTGGATTAGCATCGTCATCAGGGTCATATCTGTAAACCAGGAATTTTCTGATATTTTTAGCATCTTCATCAGCTTTAAATATATTACCTTTATTAACTTTAGAATTTTCAGGTAAAGTAAAGTCTGCCATTTGCTTAATCTCCTAATACACCCTAGCTTTTAACGGTACCGATTCAACTTCATCGGTCTTAGTATCAAGCTCAACTGGTTGAGAGTCAATACGAGTTTCATTGGTTAAATCTAACCAGCCTAGGCTGTGCTTAAGCCAATTATCATCATCGCGATCTGGGTAATCATCTCTAGCATGTGCGCCCCTACTCTCTTTCCTAGCCAAGGCAGATTCCATTGTAATGATAGCTTGGCCTAATAGATTTTCTAATTCCAATGTTTCAATTAGATCAGTGTTCCAAATCAACCCTCTATCAGTGACAGAAACATCTTTAAACGAATCTAGACATGCGGAAAGTTTTTTAACGCCTTCTGAGAGGATCTCTTCTGTCCTAAAAACAGAAGCGTGTTTTTGCATAATCTGCTGCATCTCTAGCCTAATATCTGCCGTAGCTAAAGAACCTTTTGCAAATCTTATGGAATCAAATTTATCGACTATCCTATCGATCTCATCTTGAGGTAATGATTCTTCTTTATCATCTTTATTAATTGTCCTCGTACATTGTTCGGCGGCCTCTTTTCCAAAAACCACTAAATCAAGAAGTGAGTTTGAACCCAGTCTATTGGCACCATGGACAGAAACAGAAGCAGCCTCTCCAACTGCCATCAATCCTTCGACAACTTCCATCTCACCGCTCTTATTCTTAGTAATGACTTCGGTGTGTTTGTTTGTTGGAATCCCTCCCATATCGTAGTGAACAGTAGGTATAACTGGGATAGGCTCTTTGGTCACATCAACATCTGCGAATATTCTAGCTGTTTCTGATATTCCAGGTAATCTCTCCTCAATTACTTTGGGGTCAAGGTGTTGCAGATTTAAATCCATTCTGTCCTTATTTGGTCCAACGCCTCTGCCCTCTATGATTTCAAGTGTAATCGACCGGCTTACCACATCTCGTGAAGCTAAATCTTTTGCATTTGGTGCGTATTTCTCCATGAATCGCTCGCCTTCAGAATTAGTCAAGAATCCGCCTTCGCCTCTCACACCTTCAGTAATTAAGCAACCAACCCCATATATACCTGTAGGGTGAAATTGAACAAATTCCATATCTTGAAGTGGCAACCCAGCTCTCAAGACCATCCCAGAGCCGTCCCCTGTACAAGTATGTGCTGCGGTGCATGAAAAATAGGTTCTTCCGTGACCACCAGTGGCAAGTATTACTTTTTTGGCTTTAAAGAGATGCAGATGACCTGTTGCCATTTCAAGGGCTACAATACCCCTGCATTGACCGTTCTCCATAATTAGTTCAAGAGCAAAAAATTCAACAAAAAAATCAGCCTTATTTTTAATCGACTGTTGATAAAGAGTATGCAGCATCGCATGACCAGTTCTATCAGCTGCAGCACAGGTCCTCTGTGCAATACCTTCCCCAAAATGAGTTGTCATGCCTCCGAATGCCCTTTGATAAATCTTACCGTCAGGCGTTCTAGAAAATGGAATACCGTATCTTTCCAATTCTAAAACAGCGCTGGCCGCTTGTTTACACATGAATGCTATAGCGTCTTGATCGCCAAGCCAATCAGAACCCTTAACAGTATCGTACATATGCCATCGCCAATCATCTTCGCCCATATTACCTAATGCAGCACTAATACCGCCTTGTGCAGCCACAGTATGGCTTCTTGTGGGAAATACTTTGGTAACACACGCAGTAGATAAGCCAGCTTCAACCAGCCCTAGGGTCGCTCTTAATCCAGCACCACCAGCTCCCACTACGACTACATCGTGATGATGTTCAACAAATTCATATGCTTTAGTCATAATTTATGCATTAACCCTCGTAAAATTAGATTTATCAAAGCCTCAAATAAATTAATGAGATAATCACCGATGTCATTAATAACAATCGAAGCAATCTAATCATAAACATTATATTTCGCTGAGTTTGTGTTGTTGATATATAGTCTTCAACAATAACTTGTAATCCAAGTTCTCCGTGATAGAGAGAGAAAATTACAGTTAAGAGAATTAGTAACTCATTAATGGGATTGGAGATCCATTCTTTAATAAGAATTAAGTCTGAACCATGAAGATTAAAAATAATTTGATAGATTAGCCAATAAGTTAAAAAGAAAACAATTATTGCTGTCTGCCTCTGACTCTTCCAATGCTCACTTGAATGCTCAAAAGGAGCCACCCCAAATATCTTTCTGACTCTTAAAAATAATCTCATAGCAAACCCAGTATTTTTAACCAAAATAAACAAGCAAAAAGAATAGCTCCAGTTACAACTAAAGCCCCAGATATCTTCAATTCATTCGTCTCAAAACCTTTACCTATATCCCACATTAAATGCCGAATACCGTTCAATGAGTGGTAAAAGAAAGCAAAACTTAAGGCTAGAAAGAAGAGCTTTATAATAATGTGATTTGAGAATCTAACAAATAATGTATAAGCAGAATCCCCTAAACCTAAAGAGATTAACCATATTGAAAGAAATACCCCGCCAAAACAAAGGGTGAACCCAGAAAATCTATGCATTATCGATAAGGTGTTAGTAACCTGCCACTTGTATATAGTCAAGTGAGGAGATAAAGGTTCATTATTTTTGCTCATATCTTGGTAAGATTTTTATTGATGAATTATACTTTATCTGGAATATCGGAACAGTTACTTTTTACAATTCGAGCATAATATTTAGAAAAATTTATGAGAAAACTAGAACATCTATCAGTGTTAAAAATTAGTGGAGATGATGCTACCGAGTTTCTGCAAGGTCAAATGACACAAGACACTGGCGAACTAAATGATGATCAAATACATCTGACATCCTTCTGCAATCCGCAAGGCAGAATCATTGCAACTTCTTTAATACAATATTGGAATGAAGCCTACTATCTTATTCTAAGTTCTGATCTAATTGATGATCTTGAAACCCATCTTCAGCGCTATATTCTCAGATCAAAAGTCACCGTAGAGCAAAGCGAGAGAATGGTATTTGGCATTTATGCAAATAACTCTGTCAGCAATCAACAATTGTTTAAATCACTTTCGAATGATTCAGAAAGAATGTTAGCACTTGCAAATCAAGTCCCTGAAAACATTGATGAATTTATTCCAAGCGAAGAATGGATTCAGTGTGATATTAAAAAAAAGATACCAATAATTACCAAGGAGAGCTCTGAAAAATATATTCCTCAAATGCTCAATTTGGATATTTTAGATGCAGTCAGTTTTTCAAAGGGTTGCTACACGGGTCAAGAGGTTATAGCGAGAGTTCAACATAGAGGTAAAATTAAACAACGAATGTTTGTAATAAATGATGAGAACCAAAGTCATATTCCAATTGGTTCAGAAATTCAACATGAATCAAAGAAAGTTGGAACTGTTGTTATTTCGGCATTGATCAATGAAAAATCTACTAGTCTTGCTGTAATTAATACTTCTGATTCTAGGAATCAATTGAACATAAGGAATAAAGAGATCGTCCTCTTATAAAAGTTGATTGCTTATTTTATTTCCTGGTTTTCTTCACAAATATAATATCTTCCCCAGTCACCATATATAGACTGATGCTCATAGATTATCTTCCTGATATAGTTTCTATTTTCAATGATGGCCCAATCTGCCCTTTGGCTAAAATTCTCGACATTATTCCACCATTTTTGTGGGTTACCTCCACGTGACTTTGTCAGTTTTTTATCTCTATTTAACCAAGTAAGGCCTCCATTATATGAACTCAAAACCATTGCCCATTGTTCGCATTCATTTTCAGATGAAATCCTCTCATACAACCAATTGTCATAGAGCAACATTGCCCTCATGGACCATTTCGGATTGTATACATTAGCTCTTTTTAACTCTGGATAGACATCCACTATCCAATCAGCTGTACTTTGAGTAAATTGACTTAGACCTTCGGCATACTTACTTTTCGCAAGATGATTCCATGAGCTTTCTTGGTGTATTTGAGATGCAAATAAAGGAATCGGAGCATTTAATCCCCAAACAATTCGAGAATGCCTAATTAAGTCTCTTTTGTATTTAAGACTAGATCTTGGTGCTTCAGCATTGAGTTGAGGGATAATAAGAAAAAAAAGAAGGAAAGTGACAAATAGTCTTATCACAATGCCATGGAGATACCCAATATGGTACCAAAAATAATAATTGCCCTTCTAATTGCAATTGAAGCCCTAATAATTGGGTCCTTTTCTATTTTATCAATCACTCCTGGCCTCATGTGTGGAAATAACAAATAGTCTATCCAATAGCCAAGTATTGCTGCCAATGAAACTAAACTTGCTTTGAATATAATCACGGGAATCTGAGCGGGGCTGATTATGAAAACCATACCTAAGAGTAATAATGTAACTAAAACAATTAGAGATCTATTAATTGGATTTTGCATGGGTTACTCCT
>CAZLQT010000027.1:0-16846 GCA_964561815.1 uncultured Woeseia sp. | reverse complement strand
GTACTGTGAATAATTATAGAACACGAGTCACACATATTTGGGTAAAAGAAAAATCTGGATGGAAGACAAAATCTTGGCATTTCTCACCATTACATGATGGTGGAAGACATATAACATCTTCCTCTGATTTTGAAGAAGATTAATAAGAAATAACTACTGTTTTTGTTCCTGAGTTTCGTCTCGGTGTTTCTTGAGATACTTCATAAAGGGGGTTCCGCCAGTACCACGGATTGTTGAACCTCCTGCTCCGAATGGATTTTTTTGCTTAGACTGATTATGAATATAAGTTCTTGCATACTTTAAATGCAAGGCTCTGAATGATCGGATTTCCTCTAAACATTGATTGTAATCATCAGTCAGTGTGATTGAATCTTTAATGATATCTTTTACCGTTGACTTACTTTCTACCTCTTCAATGAATTTTCGATGATCTGCAGGCATATACTCTCTCATTTCATTGAGATAATGTCTTAAGCTGTCCTCACTATGCTCTACCCCTAGTGCACCATCGAGAGTGGGCATGATACTACTTTGTGCTCCTGTTTCACCCCTAAAAAATTGTGACTTATTGTCGTACTGTCCTTCATAAATAACCCCATTCTTTAAATCAGGATTATCCTTAGAACCAAAGATAAAAGGTCTCACACGATGATAATAAACATAAGGGTCACATCGTTCTGGCATTCTTTTAAAGATTTTGTTAACAGCAGCTATAGAAATTGAAATTGTTTTTAGAAGTTCGCTGACAGAAGACTCTTCTGAATCTTTATTACAATTAGCTATCTCTTGACAGGCATTGATAGCTTCAGAAGCAGCATTCTCTATACAGACATGTATTGTGACAAACCAATCTTCATCTATACCACCAAGGAAATTATTGATTAAAGCAACATTATCTAGATCAATCACGTCACTTTCATCAATCAGGTACCAATTATGCAGACAGTAACTGGCATAGCTCAGCACAGGAGGTCTTGCTAATATCTTTGAAAGATTAACCCAAGGTTTTGCAATTACTTTTGGTAAAAGACTTTTAGGTTCTGAGCCTCCAAGGATATAAGCGTGGGCTATGAAGCTTAATTGTGACATAGCCAAATTAATTTCTTCTTCAGAATTCTTATCTAATAATTCACTTACATCAAAGTCATCTTTAGATAGCGAATTTATAGTCCGTTCAACACGATCGGTTAGCAATAATTTTGGAAGATTATTAGCAACTTCTTGAATCCTAAACAAGGAAGAAAAAGCACTTGAAGAGTGGTACTTTTTTAGGGGTGGATTAATAGGCAGAAAGCCATTCATACTATCTTTTGAATACCCCTTATCTTGTGATTTTGAACCCTGTTTGCTCTAAAACGAACCTATCTTCACTTAAGTTAGCAATCTCTATTACTTTTCCTTGGTCATTGAACATGAAACGGTGAACAGTATATACATTGTAGTTTAGATCAACGTTATAATCGGTTTGAGTAGCATTGGATAGGACATAAACAATATTATCTTTAGATAAGACGTCAATAATCCTAAATTCTTTAGCCGGCCACTCATCAGCTTCAGCAGAATTCATATTCTCTAGAACTTGAGTTTTACTTAGCCTCCCATTAACGATTCCTCTTTTGAAAGTAATGTCTTTTTTCATTCCTTTTCTTTCAATCACAGCTGCAATTTCAGCTCCTGGTTTACCTCTAAATCCAAGCTTTTCAAAATTCTCAGGAATTGCCTTAACCCCGTTAACTTCAAGAAACAAATCTCCTACCTCTAAGGCTCCATCTGCTGGGCTATTTGGTGTAACCCGACCAACTCTCATTTCATTTTCTCTAGGATCCCATGTGAATCCAAAACCCACATAACGACCTTGCACAGATTGTCCATCATCTGCCATATTATTTTCTACGGTCTCTATTGACTCAGACTTGCCAGTATAAAACGCTGTAATCCAGTCGTTAGCCGTAGCTTCAATTCCATGATAGTGATCATGGTCATCTTTTTCATGGCCTCCAGAAAAGCTTTCGGAAGGAACCAAAAAGAAAACAGCACAAAAAATTGTTGTGAAAATATTTTTCATAAAAATCTCCGTATTAACTAAGAAAAAAAAAGACTCAAAGAGCCCCTTTCAAATTATTGTAGCAAATTAGAAGAACATATTTTCTTTATAATTTGACTGAGTACTTTGTGATATATTCAAAGAATGGATAAACAAAGTGGAAGTCCGGATAGACATACGATTAATGTTAGAAAACCAAATTTTGATCTAGAGAAAGACCTAGCTCACGATTGGTTTAATGGAAGCGCATTTAAAACTGCTTTCGAGAACTCCTTTTCCTTGCTCTTTCCTCTGGGTGAAAGAGCTTTTATAGAATCGGTTAAACATTTTGAAAAAGATATTAAAGACCCAAAATTGCTTGATGAAATATACTCCTTCTACGGTCAAGAGGCTGCCCATCGAAAACATCACCAACAATACAATGAACTGCTCTGTAGTCTCAGAGGTTACGATCTGGAGGAATTATCAAGGCCTCAAGTTATAAGACATCGCGACAGATATAGTGTATTAAAACCAATACAAAGGCTTGCTGCGACGGTAGCCGCTGAACACTTAACGGCTATTCTTGCAGATAATCTATTAAGAGATAAGGAGCATTTTAATCAATCGGGCAAAGAAGTTGCTAAACTCTGGTACTGGCATGCCTTAGAAGAAACGGAACACAAAGCCGTTGCTTTTGATGTTTACAAAACTGTAGGTGGTTCTCTAAAAATGCGAAGAAGAGCTCTACTTTTAGCCACTTATTTTATCCTTAGAGATACTTTCAGAGGAATATTCATAATGCTAAAGCACGACAAGCAACTATGGAAACTAAGGACTTGGATGGATGCAATAAATTTTATTTTTATCAAACCAGGTATTCTAAGAACAGCTTTTTTACCCTGGTTGGCTTTTTTTAGAAAAGATTTTCATCCGTGGCAAACAGATAATCGTGAATTAATTGAGGAATGGAAGGATTCATATTCAAGTTAAAAATTAATCTGAACTTTTTTGACACAGAGCAAAATGTTTGATTAGATTAAATAGCTTGGAAATGAGCACATTTATAAATTACTTATTTTTAGGGGAATAATATGAATATGTTAAAAAGCTACATCGCTGATTTTACCGGTATTGCTATTGGTCTAATCGGACTAGGTGTTGTTGCAGGAGTTGTTTTCGGAGATGTTCCTTTTGTGGGATATATCTATGACAGCTTTATTTCTACTGTAGGCGCCTTAGGGGATGCAGGAGCAGTCGGTGTATTAGTACTAGCTATAGTGGCTTCACTTGCTGACTAATTTATCCATATAAATAAATTAAAAGAGCCCTTTTTAGGGCTCTTTTTTTAGCCAAATTGTTCGTTTTCAGTAGAATCTTCTAAAGCAGCCACACTGTCTGCCCCAACTGATTGACTAATTGCATCAAAGTAGCCCACTCCGACCTCTGCTTGATGCTTCACTGTAGTAAAGCCATGTTTCTGATAGTCCAACTCTTTTTGTTGCAAATTGCTAAATGCCAACATACCTTTCTCTTTATACTCTTTAGCAAAATCAAAAACAGCAAAGTTAGTTGTATGAAAACCAGCAAGCGTTATGAATTGGAATTTAAAACCTAATTTGCCTAATTCTTTTTGAAACTCAGCTATTTCTGTGTCTGATGCAATGTGCTGTTTCCAATTGAAGCTTGGAGAACAGTTATATGCGAGCATTTGCCCAGGGTGGGCTCCACGAACTGCATCGGCAAATTGTTTTGCCTGTTTCAAACAAGGTTTTGACGTCTCGCACCAAACCAGATCTGCATATTCAGCAAATGCTTGTCCTCGCTCACAGCCCATTTCAAGGCCTCCTGAAATCCGGTAAAAACCCTCAGAGGTCCTTTCTCCGGTCATGAATTTTCGGTCTATCTCATCAACGTCGGTCATAAGAAGCCTTGCAGCTTCTGCGTCAGTTCTGGCTATGATTAAAGTATCTGTTTCAGCAACATCAGCAGCAAGTCTTGCTGCATTTAGATTCCTAATTGCTTGACTAGTAGATACTAAAACCTTCCCACCGAGGTGTCCGCACTTCTTCTCTGACGATAATTGATCCTCATAATGAACAGCTGCTGCACCTGCTTCTATAAGGTTCCTAGCTAACTCATAGGCATTTAATGCACCACCAAAACCAGCTTCAGCATCAGCAATGATTGGAGCAAAATAGAATCCTTCTCTTCCCTCTTGCACCTGAATTTGGTCTTGGCGTCGAAATGCATTATTAATATTTCGAACGGCATTAGGAACAGAATCAACAGAATAGAGACTTTGATCAGGGTAGACCTCATCATTAGAATTAGCTGCAGCGGCAACTTGCCAACCTGACACATAAATAGCTTTGAGACCAGCCTTTACATGCTGAACAGCTTGTTGCCCATTATAGGCACCAAAAGTGTTCACGTAATTCTCATTCTCAAATAAACTGCGTAACTGTTGCGCCCCGATTTTTGCTAAAGTGTGTTCAATCTTGACTGAACCTTGAAGGGCCTTAACTTGATCAGTTGAATAGTTTCTTTTATCACCCATGTTTTTCTCCTAAAGGTGTTGATATGCAGGTAAAGTCAAAAACTCATCAAATTCTGAGCTAATTGACATGTCTTTAAATAAATCGATTGCTGTCTGAAGATGATCGCTATCAAAATCTCTCTCTGCAACGATCAGATCCATTTCTTCTTTAAGAATTTTAATAAAATATTCTTCACTTATTACTTGCTCTGATTCTGTGATGCTCACATTATGATGAATCCATTGCCATATTTGAGAACGCGAGATTTCTGCTGTTGCTGCATCTTCCATTAGATTATATAAAGGCACACAACCGTTCCCTGATAGCCAGGCTTCTATATATTGGACACCAACTCTAATATTTTCTCTAATGCCTTGTTGTGTAATTGAACCACTTGGAATTTTTAATAAATCATCAGCAGTCGTATTGACATCGTTCCTCTTGTTACTTATTTGGTTTGGATTATTAGCCATGACTGAACCAAATGCTTCCATTGCGATTGTTGATAATCCTGGGTGAGCGATCCAAGTTCCATCATGCCCAGCCTTTGCTTCACGAAGCTTATCAGTTTGAACCTTATTCATGGCTAATTTATTTTTTTCTGTATCATTCTTTATCGGGATTTGTGCTGCCATTCCTCCCATTGCATGAACATTCCTTTTATGGCAAGTCTTGATTAACTCATTGACATACGAATTAAGGAAATGTCTGGTCATGGTAACTTCATCTCTGTTGGGCAAAATACAGCTAGAATCATTTCTAAACCTTTTAATAAAGCTAAAAATATAATCCCAACGACCGCAATTAAGGCCTGCAGAATGATCTTTTAGCTCATAGAGTATTTCATTCATTTCAAAGGCAGCCATAATAGTCTCGATAAGGACTGTTGCCTTGATAGTGCCTTGCTCAATTTTCAAAAAATTTTGAGCTTCAACAAAAACATCGTTCCATAGCCTTGCTTCGAGATGACTCTCAAGTTTTGGTAAATAAAAATAGGGTCCACTGCCGTTGCCTTTAAGTGATTGATAATTATTTGAAAGGTAAAGAGCAAAATCGAACAAGCTGCCTGAAACCTCCTCACCGTCTATCAGGATATGCTTCTCATTTAAATGCCAACCTCTTGGTCTCACGATCAGTGTTGCTGTATTTTCATTAAGTGAGTAGCGCTTTTGATCGCTATCTCTTATAAATTCGATTGTTCCATTCACAGCATCTCTCAAATTAATTTGGCCTTGAATGATATTGCTCCATGTCGGTGAGCAAGAGTCTTCAAAATCAGCCATGAAAGTTTTTACAGGAGCATTCAGAGCGTTGATAACCATTTTTCTATCTACTGGCCCTGTTATTTCAACTCTTCGATCTTGGAGATCAGGTGGTAATGAAGCTACTTCCCATTCACTATCTCTTATTGACTTGGTATCTTTAAGAAAATCCGGTTTCTTACCATCGTCAATTTCATCTTGTCTATCCTTCCTCTTAGTTAATAAATCTAATCGACTTCGATTGAACTTAGTGTGCAATAATTCGATCAACTCCAAAGTTGTTGGATTCAAGATTTCTTGCTCTTCGCTACTTAAAGTAGGGATTATCTTTATATTGTTAGTCATTTACTAAGAGTAATATTATAAATTTAGTGAATTTTAGATTATTATTTATTAAAATTTCACAGTAAAAATTTCACAATGTAAATTTCACAATGACTACTCTTTATAGAAAAAGCCACCTTCTAGGGGCGAAATTAAAAAACATTCGCAAACTGAATAAACTTACATTAGAGGACCTCTCTGAGAGGTGCAGCCAACACAGTCCCAGTAATGCCCCTTCTGTTTCGTATTTAAGCATGATTGAAAATGGTAAAAGACTCCCTTCTGAAGCTGTATTAAAGCAAATAGCTGTGGTTTTTCAGAAAGATTCTTCCTGGTTTATGGATGAGAATCTAGATATTGGTTTACCTGAAGATCAAGATAAGATTAAAAAAAATAAGAACCTTCCATTAGAACCTAGATTCCTCTATAGCAAAGAGTTACTTGAAGGTGCTATCCCTGAGCTCCTTGATCAAAGTGGTATTTCTGGAAGGCAATTTGCTCAACTTTTAATCAGATCTTACCAAGAAGCTAATTACAATCGCTTTCCTGATATAGAAAAAGTTGCAGATGAAGTTGGCCAGAACCTATTTCCACTAAAAATCAGTGACATAAAAAAACTATACAAAGCTAACGGACTAAAAATTAAGTGGTTTAAACAAAATAGAGTTACAACTTCAACACCTCAGCTAAAAAATAAAATGTTACTTAGATCCTTTTATGAATCTCCGTCAGAAGTGTATATAAATGAATCATTAAAAAAAGACACGCACCGACTTAAATATGACCTTACAGCGCATCTTGGTCATAAAATCCTACACCAAGGAGATGGTCTAAGATCAATAATATCATCTGGCTCAAGCGCTTTTGACATAAATAATAGCCAAGAAAATATCAGTAGCTCGCATGATGTTCTAATGGCTTGGCATGATTTTGAATCAAGTTTTTTTGCAGGCGCTCTTTTGTGCCCCAGAAAACCTTTTCGAAGTTACTTGATAAAAAATGAACATAACATGCTAGCTGCGGCGAATGATTTAGAATTATCGCCGGCCCATGTAATGAGGCGTGTCACAGCAGTATCAAATTATATACATTGGCACTATTTTGAAGCGCATCAGCCAGGATATTTAAGTGCAATATATCGAGGGAATGGCATCCCCCTACCATTTGGAAATATGTCTATGGCCACTAACCCCTGCCCTAACTGGGCAGTCTTCAATCTACTTAATCAGGTTTATGTGCACAATCCACAATCACAAATCTCGATATTAAAGGATGGTGATCAAACTTATCTATATTGTTGTTATTCAGTCAGGAGGAAAGACTTAGCTGGAAATCTAAAATTATACTCCTTAGGTATTGATCTGTTTCCTGCACTGAAGAATCAAGGCATTGATGCTTTAGAACTTATCAATGATTTAGAGAGCAATTGTCAGGAAAACGGTGGTGAGGGAGAAATAAGTAGCAGTATTAAATCATCGATAGAGAAAATAGGAAATTTATTAAGAATACATTGGATCAGGGATTCGCTAGATAGCACCGCTAAAATTATCTGCCCGAAGAGCCCTCTGTGCCCAAGAGAGGATAAATGTAAGCCAGCACAAAAGGATTACAATTTTAACGAAATGGATGATCTGAAGGAAAATATCTTATTGCTCAAAAAAGCAAAATTAATATGAAGATTGATTTTAGTTAAAGACTTCAAATATTCTTTAATTGCGTATCAATTCTTTTAGCTATTTCATCAAAAATATCTTTGGAAATCTTTTCATCAGAATTTTCCACAACAAGATCGACATCATCGCCCCCAAAAGCTATGAAGGGATTAATTGGTATCTTACCAATCAATGAAATGCTGTTTTGATCTATGAAATCTTGGACTTTATTTTTACCAAAGATCTCGTGCTTATCTCCACATTTCTCACAAATAAAATAACTCATATTCTCGATTAAGCCCAGAACTGGAATCGAAAGCTTCTGAAAAGCTTCTAGAGATTTTTTTACATCGAGAAGTGCAACTTTCTGGGGTGTACTGACTAAGACCGCGGCAGTCAATTCAGCTTTTTTTGAAAGTGTTAATTGAGCATCCCCTGTGCCTGGTGGTAAATCAATAATTAGGTAATCGAGATCAGACCAATTGGTATTGAATAACAATTGCTCGATTGCTTTAGACATCATGGGACCTCTCCAAATAGTAGCTTCATCTTTTAAGACTATGTACCCAATCGACATCAACTCAATACCTGAGGCTAAAATAGGATTAAATGTTTTATTGTCTGGTGTCGTTGGTCTTTTGCCTTCTGTGTTTAGCATTGATGGCACGCTTGGCCCATAAATGTCTGCATCCAATAAACCAACTTGATAACCTTGTTCTTTCAGCGAGAGCGCAAGATT
This sequence comes from uncultured Woeseia sp., assembly GCA_964561815.1. GTDB lineage: Bacteria > Pseudomonadota > Gammaproteobacteria > Steroidobacterales > UBA11654 > CACPJA01. The sequence goes on along the minus strand of CAZLQT010000027.1, from coordinate 8,306 downwards.
AACACTAACCGTTGACTTCCCTACTCCACCTTTACCGGAAGCAACTGCTAAAACATTCTTAATATCACTCACAATTTATAAACTTAGTCTCTCTTTTTCTTTGATCTTAACTTTGACCACAATGAGACTGTCCAATCTATTCTATCAGCTCTATTTCTTTGTTTAGAAGAAGCTCTAAATTTACCAAAATAAAAAAATACGGCTAATGATCCTATAATCATAAGACCAAAAAAAAGTGTGTTCGAATCCATTAATTCCTAGACTGAAGTTTGGCGAGCAATCTTAATATCTCTAAATAAAGCCATATTAGAGTCACGAGCAATGAGAAAGCACCATAGGCTTCTAGGTATTTTGGAGCTCCGTGCTCGGAGGCTTCTTCAATAAAATCAAAATCTAAAACAAGGTTTAGAGCTGCGATAGCAACAACAACCAAGCTAAATAAAATACCAATAATTCCGTTGGAATGAATAAAGCCAATACTAGAGCCAAAAAACATCATGACAAAATTCACTAGATAGAGTAACGCAATTCCACCTGTAGCAGCAAAAAGCATTAATCTGAAATTCTCGGTTGGTTTGATTAAGCCGGTTTTATAGGCCATAAGAAGTGCAGCAAGTGTTCCGAATGTGAGGCCAACTGCCTGTATTACAATGCCAGGGTACATTGATTCAAACATTGCTGAAATACCACCAATCATAAACCCTTCGAGAAGAGCATAAATTGGAGCTGAATAGGGTGCCACAGTGGGCTTAAATATTGTTACTAATGCAGCAATAAGGCCTCCGCCAAGGCCTCCCCATAAATATATTCCAACATTGGCACCAGAATATAGTTGATTCCAGGTCCAAGCAGCTGTCATAAAACAAAGCAAAAGATAAAACCCAGTTTTATTTACGGTTCCAGATAGTGTCATAACTTCTGATGTGGAAAAATCCGAAGATCTCTGTGCAAATGCTTTGCTTCTAAAAGCAGGGTTACCTGAACGTCCAAACATTTGTAAAGCTCTATGGCGTGCCATATTTAAACTCCTTAATTACTAATTATTTATTTTTAACTTTTATAACTATCTCAAGATCTTGAATTTTTGTATCCTGAGGAAGCTGAGGAATAGACTCAATATTTAATTGCTCAGAAGGTATATCAAAAAGCTGTCCTGTATCTATATTAAAAAAGTGATGGTGAGCATTTGTGGATGAATCGTAGTAAGTTTTTGCTGGATCAATTGCAACCTGGTTTAGCAAACCCCTTTCTGCAAAAGCATTGAGAGTGTTATAGACAGTTGCTTTAGAAATACTATGTCCCTTCTCAATTAATCTTTCGTAAACCTGATCTGCAGATAGATGCTTAGGCTTATCTAGAAACATCATTCCAATTCGTAGTCTAGCCTTTGTAGGTCTGAGTCCATAAAACTTGAGTTTTTTCTCAACTTTACTCTTTAACTCAATTACATTATCCATAGTCAAACATTCTAATCAGAATAGGATTAATTTCCAAATATATTGTCATAATTTTTCAGATTATCATTTCGCTATCTATCTGTTTTTTATCATAAAATTATCCAGTAAGAAAATTACCACTCCCACTGTTATTGCAGAATCTGCAACATTAAATGCAGGAAAATAAAAACTCTGATAATAAAAAAGAAAGAAGTCAACAACATAGCCCTCAAGAACTCGATCAATCAAATTACCTATCGCGCCACCAGCTATGAGGGCTACAGAAAAATTTTGGCTGAATTTTGAGATCTCGGCATCCTTTATTAGAAGCACGATCAGGAATAGACTCACAAGAAATGAAATAAGTATTAATGGCAAACGTTGATTCCCAGATTCAAATGCAAAAAAACTAAAGGCTGCACCGGTATTGTGCAATAAGGTAATGTCAAAGAAAGGAAGGATGCTTATACGTTGATAGAGATAAAGATTTTCAACAACCCAACCCTTAGAGAATTGATCTAACATTACAACAATTAAGATGAGAAGCAACCAACGTAATTGATTCATTTTTAGAAAAATTGTCTTTGCTCTGATTGATTTGAGATATTATTTTCGCATCTAGGGCATAGTTCGGGATGTTTTTTTGAATCGCCTACGCCTTCTTGACGATGCCAGCATCGATTACATTTATCAAACTCAGACTTTTTCACTGAAACAGCGCAATTATCGCCATGCAAAACATCCTTATTAGCCTTATTAAGCGGCGCGATAGAAAGATTGGAAGTTATAAACAAAAATCGTAATTCCTCGGATAATGGGTTGAGAAAATCCATTAACTTCTCGTCAACATATAAAGTTAAGTCTGCGTCTAAAGAGGATCCGATAACCTCTTTATCTCTAGCAACTTCGAGTGACTTTGCAACTGTTTCATTAAGAGCCTGCACTATTCGCCATTCTTCCTTGCTATCCGAGCTTGGGATCTCATACCAATTTGATAAAAAAACAGAGGATTCCCTCTTGCCTGGCAGAAGCTGCCATATTTCTTCTGAGGTAAATGAGAGTATAGGAGCAATCCAGCGAACCAAAGACTCGGCAATATGCATTAAAACCGTTTGTGCTGATCTTCTACCCCTGGAGTTTTCTGGCATAGTGTAGAGCCTATCTTTAATCACATCTAGATAAAAACCCCCCATATCATTAACACAAAAATTATGCAGCGTTTGTGAAACTCGATGGAATGAATATCGTTCAAAATCACTTTTAATTCGTTCGTTTACATTGCCTAATCGATCCAAAACCCATTGATCCAATAACAGCATCTCATCGTATTCAAGTATTTCTTCATCTGGATTAAAATCACCAAGATTACTGAGTAAGAATCTAGCGGTATTTCTTATTCTTCTGTAGGTGTCACTATTTCGTTTGAGAATTTCATCTGAGATTCTCATTTCACTGGTGTAATCTGTGGAAGCAACCCACAACCTCAAGATATCCGCACCCTTTGAATTGATTATATTCTGTGGAGCAATTACATTTCCTAATGATTTAGACATCTTCTTGCCATGTTCGTCAACGAAGAAGCCGTGAGTTAAGACCTGCTTATATGGAGCAGATCCATTCATTGCTACAGAAGTTAATAATGAGCTCTGAAACCAACCTCGATGCTGGTCAGAGCCTTCCAAATAAAGATCAGCTGGAAAACTTATTTCCTTATGATTTTGACTAACAGCATGATGGGCTAAACCAGAGTCCATCCATACATCCATAGTGTCATTGGATTTCTCATAGTCTTTGTAATCTTGGTCTAGATAATCTTTAACGGAAGATTCGAACCATTTTTCAATTCCGTGATTTTTTATATCAACCGCTATTGATTTTATAATCTCATTTGTTTGAGGGTGAAGCGTTTGATCTTCTTTGCTAATAAATAAAGGAATAGGAACACCCCAATATCTTTGTCTAGAAATGCACCAATCTGGCCTGGTTGAAACCATTCCCAATATTCTTTCTTGACCCCACTCAGGGAACCATTTAACTTCCCCTATAGCCTTTAAACAATTTTCACGAAAACTTTTATTGTCCATACTAATAAACCATTGTCTGGTGGTTCTAAAGATTAGGGGTGACTTGTGCCTCCAGCAATGAGGATAACTATGAACAAATCCTTCTTGATGAATCAGATTATTCCTTTCCTCTATTTTTTCTAAAATCGTCGGTTCAGATTTAAAAATATGTTGGCCTGAGAAAAATTCTTTTTCCTGATCAAACATCCCATAAGAATTAACATAGCACTCTAAATCCAGCTTATGCTTCTTCCCAATCTCAAAGTCATCTTGACCGTGAGCAGGTGCGGTATGGACTGCCCCAGTTCCATTTTCAGTTGTTACATAATCACCAATTAGAATGGGAACCTCTTTTTTATATATAGGATGCTCTAACATTAAGCCTTCCAAAACAGATGGATCTATCTTATTAGGCTTGCCTATTAGCTCAATTCCCCATCGTTTTAAGTTAGTCTCTATTAGCTCTGTAGCTAAAAGACAAATGACTCTTTCATTGTGTAATGTTGTCTCAAATATTGAATAATCAATATCACCTCCAAGAACAACTGCTTCATTTGAGGGTAGCGTCCAAGGAGTTGTTGTCCATATTGGGATAATAGTTTTAATTTCTGGTTTTAGATCTCCTAACCCTGAACGATCAATGAATTCCTCATTATCTATAACTCTGAATGCAACATCGACGGATAAAGAATCTTTATCTTGATATTCGACCTCTGCTTCAGCAAGTGCTGACTTACAATCCAAACACCAATGGACCGGTTTATGTCCATAAATAACATGGTCATTATTTACAATTTTAGCAAAAGCATTGATTTGCTCAGATTCATAATCTTTATCTAGAGTTAAATAGGGCTTGCCCCATTCACCCAAGACACCTAATCGAATAAAATCTTCTCGCTGCTCCTCAACTTGCTGGATAGCATAAGATTTACAATGTTCTCTAAATTCTTTCGCCTCTATTTTTGCTCCTACCTTGCCTTTCTTTTTTTCAACTTGATGTTCAATCGGTAAACCATGGCAATCCCATCCAGGAATATATGGGGCATCAAAATCTGAGAGTGTTTTTGATTTAATAATAATATCTTTAAGAATCTTATTCAGAGCATGACCAATGTGAATCTTGCCATTGGCATAAGGTGGTCCATCAAGAAGAATGAAAGGTTTTTTATCTTTCTGTTGTTTTCTAATTTTCTGATAAAGACCTATGTCCTCCCAAAATTTAAGAATTTCAGGCTCTTTATTTGGCAAATTTGCCTTCATTGGAAAACTGGTGTCAGGCAAATTTAATGTTTCTTTGTAGTCTTTCATTTCTCTAGAAAAATTTTTTGAATATTATAGTTATTTAATTTCACTTTTAATATGTATCTCTTTGAATCTAAAGCCCAATAAAAATAGAACACCAAAGTAAATTATCACGGAAACGCCAATAAGAAATAAAAGTGAGAAGATTCTTTCCATTATTCCACTGGCGATCCAAATGCTATTTTCCTGATTGAACCCTAATAAAAATGCTGACATAGCTAGCGTTGCAATAATTATTCTGAAGATTAGATAGAAGAAACTTTTATCTAATAAGATTAGATTCTGATTAATTAAATCTCTGGCTAATAACAATGCATTGATTATGCTTGCTAATGAGAAAGCCAAAGCTAAACCAATATGAGGATAATTGACTTCCATCCTGACCAGAAACAAAACGAGTAAGAGAGAACAAATAGCATTGCAAAACATTGCAATTAGACCAAATCTTAGAGGTGTCTTGGTATCTTCTCTGGAATAAAATGCTGGAGATAATACTAAGACCAAACAAAGGCCTATCAATCCAAAAGAATAGGCCATCAAGCTGTATTGAGTCATAGCTAAGTCGAAATTTGTAAAATTACCCCCAAGAAATATGGTTGCAATCAATGGGCCAGAAAGAATAAACAAGCCAACAGCAGACGGAATGGAAATGATCAAGGCAAGCTTTACACCCCAATCTAAGGTTGATTTAAAAGTTGAAATATCTTGATTTGCATTTTCCCTAGACAAAGTCGGAAGCACAACAGTTGACAAAGCAACACCAAAAACACCGACAGGAAATTCAAGCAATCGATCAGAATAATAGATCCAACTAATACTTCCAGCACTAAGAAAAGAAGCAATAAGGGTGTTAAATAAGAGATTAAATTGGGAAGCAGAACTTCCTATCATTGAAGGGATCATCAACTTAATGATCCGCTTAACACCTTTATCATTCCAACCCCATTTTGGCGTTGGTAATCTTTTGAAAGATTTTAAAAAAGGCATTAGAAAAATTAATTGAATTAGACCTGCTATAAAAACAGCAACAGCCAGCACTCTTCCAGGGTTAGCAGAATTAGGAGCAATGACGCTTGCAGCAAGAATTAAAACTATATTTAAAATAACTGGATTAAATGCAGTCGCCCAGAAATGCTTCCTCGTGTTCAGGATAGCCCCTGCAAATGCGGTTAACGATATAAACATTAAGTATGGGAATGTGAAACGTAGCATTTCAACTGACAACTGGTATCGATTGGTATCTTGATTTTGTTCATCAAAGAATCCAGGTGCAAAAATAATAATCAAGAGAGGTGCCAATAGAATTCCTAAAAATGTCACAAATAATAATATTCCACCCAGAGTTCCAGATGTTTTATCAATCAACTCTTTGGTTTCTAGTTCTGTTCTATTTTCTTCATAATCACTAAGAACAGGGATGAATGCTCTAGAAAATGCGCCTTCAGCAAAAAAACGTCGAAATGAATTGGGTATTTTAAAAGCTACAAAAAATGCGTCCATAATTGGGAAAGCGCCAAAGAGACGAGCAAAACAAATATCTCTTATCAATCCCATAATTCTAGACAGGAAAGTCATTAAACCAACTACACTTGTTGATCTGAAAAGTTGTTTACTTTCTTTATTCATAAACACATTATTAATCTAAGCTCAAAAAAAAGGCCTACTTGCTTAATACATATAATCACTTTTATGAGAAATAGTATTGACAAAGACAGATAAAAATAAAAGAATACACCCCTTTTTTATTATATAAGTAAAGGATAGGTAAAAAAGATGGCGAACACCAGTTCAGCAAAAAAGAGAGTTAGGCAAAGCCTTAAGCATAGAGAGAGAAATATGTCTCTGAAAAATAGAATGCGAACGGCTGTAAAGAAAGTTATTAAAGCCACTGAGGAAAAAGATCCTGAGCAGGCAAATAAGCTTTACAGAAAAGCTCAGCCTCTAATTGATTCTTTAGCGGGTAAAGGAATCATCCATAAAAACAAAGCCTCTAACCAAAAAAGAAAATTGATTAAAGGTATTAAGTCTATTAGTTAATTATCTTCTGAAAGATTAAGCTCATTTAATCTTCGCATTAATTCATTCTTTAGCGTTTCTGTTCCTATCGAGGTTTCAGCACTAATTGAATAAACTGGTCCTTGCCAATCTAAATCACGAACTATTTCATCGATTTTTAATTGAGGTTCCTCTAAGAGATCAATTTTGTTAAAAACCAGCCATCTCTCTTTCTTATATAGGCTTTCTTCAAATTTCCTTAATTCTGAAGTTAAAGCCTTGATGCTTAGACTTATCTTATCAACTTCAGCTGGATCAAAAAGATCAACAATATGTAGAAGAATACTGGTTCTACTGAGATGCTTAAGAAACTCTATACCCAAACCCAGACCATCTGAAGCACCCTCAATAATTCCTGGTATATCGGCAATTACATAGCTGTTGTCATAATCAACTCTAACCATACCAAGATTAGGATTAAGTGTTGTAAAAGGGTAATCAGCTACTTTTGGTTTTGCAGAGGATACAGACCTAATAAAAGTTGATTTTCCAGCATTCGGGTACCCCAATAGTCCCACATCAGCCAACAAATTAAGTTCTAGATGAAGCTTTCTCTGTTCACCATTTGTCCCTGGGGTTGATTTTCTTGGCGCCCTATTGCGGCTAGTTTTAAATCGTGTATTGCCCTTCCCGCCATAACCAGCTTTTGCCACAAGACATTGATCACCATCATTTGATAGATCTCCAATAATTTCTTCTGTCTCAATGTTCTTCACTTTAGTGCCACAAGGAACAAAAATAATCAGATCTTCTCCGCTCTGGCCACTTCTGTTTTTTGATCTGCCTGCTTGGCCAAATTCAGCTTTAAATTGATTGTTAACCCTAAAGTCAATCAATGTATTAAGGTTGGCAGTTGCTTGCATTATGATGTCACCACCATCTCCACCATCGCCGCCATCGGGGCCGCCTTTGGGAATATATTTCTCTCTTCGAAAGCTAACTACCCCATCACCGCCGTTACCAGCTTTTACTGAGATAATTGCTTCGTCTACAAACTTCATGATTCTAACCTAGAATAAAAAACCCCGAAAAAAACGGGGCTTAGTCTAAAAAATAGTTCGACAACTATTAAGAAGTGGGAAGCACTATCGCGTATTGCTTCATCTTGGGACCCTTTCTCTCAAACTTTAATTCACCATCTATTTTAGCAAATAAAGTATGATCCTTTCCTATCCCTACATTCTTTCCTGGATGAAACTTAGTGCCCCTCTGACGGACTATGATGTTCCCCGCTTTTACATGCTGACCGCCAAACTTTTTTAGGCCGAGTCTTTTGGACTCAGAATCTCTTCCGTTTCTTGAACTTCCGCCTGCCTTCTTATGTGCCATTATCTGTACCTTTTAAGATTTTATTGTTTTTCTTCTTTTTTATTTTTTTTACTTACTTCGTTTTTCTTAGGTGCTGCTTTTTTAGGTGCTGCTTTTTTAGGTGCTGCTTTCTTTTTCTTAA
>CAZLQT010000026.1:0-16925 GCA_964561815.1 uncultured Woeseia sp. | reverse complement strand
GGCGGTCTCCAAAACCGCAGGTTGGGGGTTCAAGTCCCTCCTGGCCTGCCACAAAATGAGAAGAAGCGTGACAGAAGGAAGTAAAGAAATTAGTTCGACTTTAGACACATTAAAGATGGCAACAGCTGTTGCCATCCTGTTAATGTCTATATTTAGTTTTTACTATTTTCCAGAATTGTCAGTCCTTATAAGGGTATTGGTAGTTATATTTTCTGTGGTTATGTCCTTATTGATATTTTTTAAAACGCAGAGAGGATTAATATTTTGGGAATTTCTTCAAGGCTCAAGAGTGGAAATGAGGAAAGTAGTATGGCCAACAAAGCAAGAAACTATTCAAACCACACTTACAGTGTTTGTATTTGTTCTAGTTTTGGGAATTTTCTTCTGGCTGTTAGATTTCCTACTTCTCTATATAACAACATCAATTACATCTTAAGGGCTATATAAATATGGAACATCAGTGGTATGTGTTACAAGTTTATTCTAACTTTGAAAAGAAAGTTATGACTATGCTTGAAGAGAGAATAAAAGTCTCTGGTCTTGAGAAGGAGATTACTGATGTCGTTGTTCCTATGGAAGAGGTTGTTGAGTTAAAGGGTGGCGAAAAGAAAACAACTGAAAGAAAATTTTTCCCAGGCTACGTTCTAATAAAAATGATGATGAATGATGATACATGGCATTTTATAAAATCCGTTCCAAACGTTATGGGATTTATAGGTGGTACCAGCGAGAAGCCAACACCAATCTCAGAAAATGAAGCTATGAATATCTTAAATAGAGCTGAAGATTCTGTTGATATGCCTAGACCTAAAATTACTTATCAACCTGGTGAAGTAGTCAGAGTTATTGATGGACCATTTAATGACTTTAGTGGTGTAGTTGAGAATGTTAATTATGAAAAAAGCAAACTCAGTGTTGCGGTTCAAATTTTAGGGAGGCCAACTCCTGTTGACCTAAACTTTAACCAAGTAGAGAAATCTTAGTCTAATGGCAAAAAAAGAAAAAAAAGTTGAAAATATAGTTAAGCTACAAATCCCAGCGGGTCAAGCTAACCCGAGCCCCCCAGTCGGACCAGCACTAGGTCAGGCAGGCTTGAATATAATGGATTTTTGCAATGCTTTTAACTCAAAAACAGGCGATTCTGAGCCTGGTGTATTGATACCGGTTGTCATTTCAGTTTATAGCGATAAATCGTTTACTTTTATTACAAAATCTCCACCAGCCTCAACATTATTGAGGAAAGCTGCAGGAATTGATAAGGGAAGCGGTACACCAAATACAGAGAAAGTCGGGAAAGTTACTAGAAAGCAAATTGACGAGATAGTTGAGATTAAAAAAGAAGATTTAAATGCATTTGACACTGAAGCTGCACAAAAAATTATTGAAGGCACCGCCAGGAGTATGGGCCTTGAAGTTGAATAAAATTAATTAAACTAAAATGACAAAAAACTCTAAAAGACATAACAATAATAAAGCTTTGGTAGACGCTGAAAAGAGATACGATCTTGAAGAAGCAATCACCATACTTAAGGATGCTACAAACGCAAAATTTGAAGAGAGCATTGATGTGGCTATCAATCTTGGAATTGATGGGAGATTAAGTGACCAGAATGTTAGAGGTTCAGCAATACTGCCAAATGGAAATGGAAAAAATATGAGAGTGGTAGTTTTTGCAGAAGGTGAAGATGCGGATGAAGCCAAGTCGGCAGGAGCAGATGAAGTCGGCATGGATGATTTAGCTGAGAAGATAAAATCAGGGTATTCAGATTTTGAACTTGTAATCTCAACTCCTTCATCAATGAAGATAGTAGGGCAATTAGGGCAGATCTTAGGACCAAAAGGTGTGATGCCTAATCCTAAGGATGGAACTGTAACTAAGAATATTAAAGATGCAGTTAATAATGCTAAGAAAGGACAAGCAATGTTTAGAAATGATAAAGCTGGGATCATACATTGTTCCATCGGCAAACTGAATTTTTCTGAACAGGCTATAAAAGAAAATTTCAGATCTCTTATTGATGAAATTAAGAAAAACAGACCCGCATCTGCAAAAGGGGTCTTCATTAAGATGGTTACGTTAAGTTCGACTATGGGGCCTGGCCTAAAATTAAAAGAAAGTTGAAAAGAAATTTAAGGAATAAGATATGCCACTTAATATAGAAGCAAAAAAAGAAGTTGTTAAGGAGTTAAATTCTGAGGCTAATAATTCAGTGGCTGGAGCTATTGCAGAATTTAGTGGATTGAATGTTAAAGACTTAACTCTTTTGCGCACAAAGGCAAGAGAATCAGACATTTATCTTAAAGTGGTTAAAAATTCTTTATCAAGGAGAGCTTTTGCAGACACAAATTTTGAATGTCTAGTTGACGATTTAAATGGTCCTATAATTATTGCTTTATCAAAAGATGATCTAGCTTCACCAGCAAGACTATTTAAAGATTTTGGCAAAGATTATGAACAGCTTAGAACCGTTGGTTTATCTATCAATGGAGCAGCTTATCCAGCTTCAGATTTAGAGAGAATCGCAAAATTACCTACAAAGGATGAAGCTTATTCTATGCTCATGGGCTTAATGAAAGCACCTATAGAAAAAACAGTAAGATTATTAAATGAGTTACCTACAAAGTTTGTCAGGCTTTCAAATGCAATGAAAGATAAACAAGAAGAGGTTTCTTAAACTTAAATTTTTGTATAAAATTCCCAATCTTTTTTTGGGTCTTAAAGGAGAGGAGATAAAAAATGGCAAAAGCTAGCGTATCAACAAAAGAGGAAGTCTTAGAGGCAATATCACAGATGTCTGTAATGGACTTAGTTGAATTAATATCAGAGATGGAAGAAAAATTTGGAGTCACAGCTGCAGCTCCAGTAGCTGTTGCTGCTGCACCAGCAGCAGGGGACTCAGAAGATTCAGCTTCAGGTGATGAACAAACAGAGTTTGAAGTAATTCTTCAGGGTGTTGGTGATAATAAAATTGCAGTAATCAAGGCAGTAAGGTCAATTACTGGTCTAGGCTTAAAGGATGCTAAAGATATGGTTGAAGGTGCTCCTAAGTCTTTAAAGGAATCGGTATCAAAAGATGAAGCAGATGAAATGAAGAATCAGCTAGAAGAAGCTGGTGCTTCAGTTGAGTTAAAATAGTTATTTTTTGTTTCACAACTTGATGCTAAGAGTAAGTAATTCAACTTCTCAGTCTTAATTAAGATTGAGTAGCTTTATATAGGTATTCAAATATATGACATTCTCATTTACTGAAAAGAAAAGAATCAGAAAAGATTTTGGTAAACAAAAACCTGCTCTAGATGTACCAGACTTACTTACATTGCAAGTAGAGTCCTACGAAAAATTTCTCCAAAAGAATCTTCACCCAGAGAAAAGAAAGAACATAGGTTTGCAAGCAGCATTTAATAATCTTTTCCCAATTGAGAGCTTTTCAAAAAATGCAAGACTGGAATTTATAAGTTATCGCCTTGAGGAACCAGAATTCAATGTTAGAGAATGCCAATTAAGGGGCTTATCTTATGCGGCACCATTAAGAGTAAAAACAAAACTTATAACCTATGACAAGGTTTCTGATAAGGAAACAGTTAAAGAGGTAAAAAATCTAAAACAGACTGGCGATACAACGGATGTCTATTTTGGAGAGGTGCCTTTGATGACTGAGCATGGCACTTTCGTAATTAATGGAACTGATAGAGTAATTGTTTCTCAATTACATAGATCACCAGGTGTATTCTTTGATCATGACAAGGGAGTGCAAACTTCAGGCAAACTTTTGTTTTCTGCAAGAATAATTCCATACAGAGGTTCATGGTTAGATTTTGAATTTGATGCTAAAGATAATATTTTTGCCCGAATAGATAGAAGGCGAAAAATTCCAGCCACAATTTTGCTTCACGCTTTAGGATTGAGTGACCAACAAATAGTGGATATCTTTTTTGAGAAAGATAGATATAAAATTTCTTCGAAGGAAATAAAAATTGAAGTTAATCTCGAACATTTAAAAGGCACTATTGCTGAATTTGATATTAATGCAGGAAAAAAGACAGTTGTTTCAAAGGGCAAACGAATTAATGCATTACACATAAAGCAAATTAAAGACAGTAAGAATAAATATCTATCTTTAAATCATTCAGAAATAGAGGGCAAAATTCTAGCTCATGACATAGTAAACAAAGAGACAGGCGAGTTACTTGCTAAAGCAAATGATATTTTAACAAAAGAGCTAATTGAAGAAATTATAAGTAATAAAATTACTCAAATTGAGACGATTTATATTAATGATGTTGATCAAGGAGCCTATATTTCTAATTCACTAAGAATAGACCCGTCTTCCTCTAAAGAAGAAGCCCTTATAGAAATATATAGAATGATGAGACCTGGAGAGCCACCAACAAAAGAGGCTTCTGAGAACTTATTTACAAACTTATTCTTCAATGATGAAAGATACGATCTTTCAGAAGTAGGCAGGATGAAATTTAATAGGAGAATTAATGTTGGTTCTGATAAAGGTAGTTCAATTTTATCAAAAGAAGACATTATCAATGTTCTTAAAACGTTAATTAATATCAGGAATGGTGCAGATGTAGTTGACGATATTGATCATTTAGGTAATAGAAGAATTAGAACTGTTGGGGAGATGGTAGAGAATACTTTCAGGGTAGGGCTAATTAGAGTTGAAAGGGCAGTTAGAGACAGGCTTTCACTGGTAGAAACTGAAGAACTGATGCCAAGAGATTTAATTAATTCAAAACCTGTTTCTGCAGCTATAAAAGAATTTTTTGGATCTAGTCAGCTATCCCAATTTATGGATCAAAACAACCCATTATCTGAAATCGCACATAAAAGAAGAATTTCTGCACTAGGACCAGGGGGTTTAACTAGGGAGCGAGCAGGCTTTGAAGTTAGAGACGTTCACCCAACTCACTATGGAAGGGTTTGTCCAATCGAAACTCCTGAGGGACCAAATATTGGCTTAATTAATTCTATGGCAATCTATTCTAGGGTTAATGATTATGGATTCCTTGAGACACCTTATAGGCAGGTTGTGAATGGAAGAGCAACTAATAAAATTAAATATTTGTCTGCTATAGACGAGAGTAACTTTGTTATAGCACAGGCGAATTCAAAGCTTGATTCAAAGAATCAATTACAAGATGAACTTATCTCAGCTAGGTATAAGAACGAATTTACTTTAATGCCGCCAGATAGTATTGAGTATATGGATGTATCACCGAAACAAATCGTTTCTATTGCAGCTTCATTAATTCCTTTCTTGGAACATGATGATGCTAATAGGGCTTTGATGGGATCCAATATGCAAAGACAAGCAGTTCCAACGCTTTTAGCTGATAAACCATTAGTGGGCACTGGAATGGAAAGGATTGTTGCTACTGATTCTGGGGTCACGATAGTTGCAAAAAGGGGTGGTACTGTGGATTCTGTTGACGCATCAAGAATAGTGATTGCTGTTAATGATGATGAAGCAATTACTGGAGAATCTGGAGTTGATATTTATAACCTAACAAAATACACAAGATCAAATCAGAATACTTGCATAAACCAGAGGCCATTAGTTGCAGTTGGAGATCTTATTTCAAAGGGTGATGTTATTTCAGATGGAGCATCAACAAGTCTTGGGGAGCTAGCAATTGGACAAAATTTACTTGTTGCTTTTATGCCTTGGAATGGATTCAATTTTGAAGATTCGATACTTATTTCAGAAAGAGTTGTTCAGGAAGACCGATTTACCACAATTCATATAGAAGAACTCCAATGTATTGCAAGGGATACCAAACTAGGATCTGAGGAAATAACTTCTGATATTCCAAATGTTGGTGATAACGCTTTAAGGAAACTTGATGAGTCAGGTATTGCATATATTGGCGCAGAAGTAGTTGGAGGAGATATCCTTGTTGGAAAAATAACTCCTAAGGGAGAGACACAATTAACCCCTGAAGAAAAATTACTTAGAGCTATCTTTGGGGAAAAAGCTTCAGACGTTAAAGATACTTCACTCAGAGTTCCATCTGGTATGGATGGAACTGTTATAGATGTCCGTGTTTTTTGCAGAGAGGGCGTTGAAAAAGATCAAAGATCTAATGAAATTGAAGTTGCTGAAATAGACGCAGTAAGAAAAGACTTAAAGGACCAACTTAGAATTATGGAGACAGATATTTTTAATCGTGTTAAGAAGATACTGCTCAATAAAACCGCTAAAATAGGTAGAAAGTCTATAAAGATAGATAATGATTATCTTGAAAGTCTTAAACAGAAAGACTTGTTTGAGATAAAGCTTCAAAATGAGAAATTGAATAAAGAATTAGAAACTTTTTATTTGAATCATAAAGCTCTCCAAAAAGAATTTAAAGAAAAGCTAGATGCTGCTAAGAAAAAAATAGAAGCATATGATGATTTACCACCTGGCGTTCTTAAAATGGTTAAGGTGTTCCTTGCAGTAAAAAGAAGGGTACAACCTGGCGATAAGGTTGCTGGAAGACATGGTAATAAGGGTGTTATATCAAGAATTGTTCCAGTTGAAGATATGCCTTACATGGAGGATGGAACCCCTATAGATATAGTATTAAACCCATTGGGTGTGCCATCAAGAATGAATGTCGGGCAAATTCTCGAAACTCACTTAGGTTGGGCAGCTAAAGAGTTAGGAAATAAGGTAAAGAGGATCCTAAAAGAAAAAGAAGGTACAACCTTAATAAAATCTTTAAGAGAATTTTTGGGTAAAGTCTATAACACCAATAACGCATCTGAAAAAATACAGTTATCTAAGCTTACAGATGATGAAATAATGGAATTAGCTAACAATCTTAAAGATGGTGTTCCAATGGCTACACCTGTTTTTGATGGAGCAGAAGAGGGAGAGATAAAATCATTACTCAAACTGGCAGATCTACCTGATTCTGGCCAGACAAGATTAATTGATGGTAGAAGCGGGAAGTATTTCGATCGACCTACCACTGTGGGCTATATGTACATACTCAAGCTTAATCATCTTGTTGACGATAAAATGCATGCTAGATCTACAGGTCCATACAGCCTAGTTACTCAGCAGCCTCTAGGAGGTAAGGCACAATTCGGTGGTCAAAGATTTGGTGAGATGGAAGTTTGGGCATTAGAAGCCTATGGAGCTTCTCACACCCTAAGAGAGCTTTTGACTGTTAAATCTGACGATGTTCAAGGTAGAACAAGAATGTATAAGCAAATAGTTGATGGAACAAATGAATTAGATACTGGCATTCCTGAATCTTTTAATGTTCTTATGAAAGAGATTAGATCTTTAGGTTTAAGTATGGAATTAGTTGAAGAAGCAACAAAAATAGAAGAGAAATAATTAGGTTTACTTGAATGAAAAATTTACTAAATATATTTAACCAAAAATCTGTTTCAGAAGATTTTGATTACATAAGAATAGCTTTAGCCTCTCCAGATATGATTAGGTCTTGGTCATATGGAGAAGTTAAAAAACCAGAGACAATTAACTACAGGACATTTAGACCTGAAAGAGACGGGCTGTTTTGTGCAAAGATTTTTGGACCAGTTAAGGATTACGAATGCTTGTGTGGAAAATATAAAAGGTTGAAACATAGAGGTGTAGTTTGCGAAAAGTGTGGCGTTGAAGTCACTATGAGTAAAGTTAGAAGAGAGAGAATGGGCCATCTCGAATTAGCTAGTCCAGTAGCACATATTTGGTTCCTAAAGTCATTGCCATCAAGAATAGGTTTGTTATTAGATATGACTCTGCGGGAAATAGAAAGGGTCTTATATTTTGAAGCTTATCTAGTCACCGACCCAGGAATGACAGATCTCAAGAGAGGACAACTTATGTCTGAAGAAGAATATCTTGAGTCACTCGAACAGTATGGCGATGATTTTACAGCAGCAATGGGTGCAGAAGCTATCCATGCAATCTTGAAAAAAGTAGATTTGAGAAATGCCATGGATCAAATTCATGAAGATATGGAATCTACATCATCTCAAATTAAGATTAAGCGTTATCAAAAACGTCTCAAATTACTTGAGTCACTTATTAAATCAGGTAATAGGCCAGAATGGATGATCCTTCAAGTTTTACCAATTTTACCCCCAGATCTTAGGCCTTTAGTCCCTTTGGATGGAGGACGTTTCGCCACTTCTGATTTGAATGATTTATATCGAAGGGTAATTAACAGAAATAATAGACTCCAAAGACTGCTCGATCTAAATGCACCAGAAATTATAGTTAGAAATGAGAAAAGGATGTTACAAAAATCTGTCGATGCTCTTCTAGATAATGGAAGAATGGGACGTGCTGTAACTGGATCAAATAAACGACCTTTAAAATCCTTGGCAGATATGATTAAAGGTAAACAAGGAAGGTTCAGGCAGAACCTGCTAGGCAAACGAGTAGACTACTCAGGTAGATCAGTAATTGTAGTCGGTCCCACATTAAAACTACATCAGTGTGGCATTCCTAAAAAAATGGCTCTCGAGTTATTTAAACCTTTTGTTTTTAGCAAGTTGATTTACCAAGGTGAAGCATCAACAATAAAATCAGCTAAAAGGTTAGTTGAACAAGAAGGTCCTGAGATTTGGGACATATTAGATGGCGTGATAAGGCAGCACCCTGTATTGTTAAATAGGGCGCCGACACTTCATAGACTTGGTATACAGGCATTTGAACCTGTTCTAATTGAAGGCAAGGCTATACAACTTCACCCTTTGGTTTGTAAGGCATTTAATGCAGACTTTGATGGCGACCAGATGGCTGTTCATGTCCCTCTTTCTATTGAGGCACAAATTGAGAGCAGAGCGTTGATGATGTCATCGAATAACATATTATCTCCAGCAAATGGTGAGCCTATAATTGTTCCATCTCAAGACGTGGTTTTAGGTCTGTATTATATGACGAGGGAAAAGATTAATGACAAAGGTGAAAATTCAATATTTGCTGATGTTACTGAGGTAGAGAGGTCTTTTGCAAATAACTTTGTTAACTTGCACGCTAAAATTAAATTACGTATCAAGGAATATGAAGAGGAATCTAAAGAATTTGAATCAAAAATTGTTGAAACTACTGTAGGTAGATCTTTACTGTCCAAAATCCTTCCAAAAGAAATATCATTTTCTGAAGTTAATAAGCCGATGGATAGCAAAGCAATATCTGATCTGATCAATAAATGTTATCGTGAAGTTGGTTTAAAGTCCGCTGTTATATTTGCTGATAAGCTCATGTATTTGGGTTTTGAATATGCTACTAAATCAGGTGTTTCTATTGCCTTGGATGATATGGTTGTACCCGATCAAAAGGAATCAATTTTATCTGAAGCTGAATCCCAAGTTAAGAATATACAATCTCAATTTACTTCGGGCTTACTAACTCAAGGTGAGAGATACAATAAAGTTGTTGATATATGGTCTAGAACAAATGATCAAGTCGCTAGCGCTATGATGGATAAATTAGGCACAGAGGAAGTTAAAGACTCAGAGGGTAAAAAACAGTCTCAGGATTCATTCAACTCTATTTATATGATGGCCGATTCAGGAGCTCGAGGTTCTGCAGCACAAATCAGACAATTAGCAGGCATGAGAGGCTTAATGGCTAAACCTGACGGATCCATTATCGAAACACCAATTACAGCTAATTTCAGGGAAGGCTTAAATATACTCCAATACTTTATTTCAACTCATGGTGCTAGAAAAGGCTTGGCTGATACAGCTTTAAAAACAGCAAATTCAGGTTATTTAACAAGAAGGTTAGTGGATGTTTCACAAGATTTAGTAGTAACAGAAGAAGATTGTAAGACGAAAAATGGACTAACTCTAACTGCAGTTGTTGAAGGTGGGGAAGTCGTTCAGGATCTTAGTCAAAGAGTACTAGGCAGAGTTGTTGCTGAAGCAATTAAAGACAGAGAAAATAAAGAAGTAATTATTAAAGCAGGGACTTTAATAGATGAAAACAATGTTCAGTTAATAGTCGAAAATAGTATAGATTCAATGACTATAAGAACACCTGTAACATGTGAAACTGCACATGGCATCTGTGTTCAGTGCTATGGAAGAGATCTTGCAAGAGGTCATATAGTAAATATAGGCGAGGCTGTTGGTATAATTGCTGCCCAATCAATCGGTGAACCTGGCACTCAGCTTACAATGAGAACATTCCATATTGGTGGTGCAGCATCTAGCGCCGCTGCTGTGAATTCTATAGAAGTCTCAAATGATGGTGCAGCATCTCTTTATAATCTTAAAACAATAAAAAATAAGGATAAGAATTTGGTGGCAGTTAGCAGATCTGGTGAAATTATTATTTCAGATAAATTTGCTAAGGAAAAAGAACGTTATAAAGTTCCATATGGAGCAATAATTAATATCAAGGATAAGCAGAAAGTTAAATCTGGTGATGTTATTTCTACATGGGATCCTCACACACACCCTATTATATCTGAAGCCAGTGGAATTATGGTCTTTGAGGATTTTATTGATGGGATTACAGTTACCGAGCAACTAGATGAAGCAACTGGATTGTCAAATATCATAGTGATGGATTACAAGAAGCAATCAGGCACCTCCTCATCAAGCAGGCCAAAAGCAGCGCTTTTAAATGCTAAAGGAAAACCTGTAATGTTTAAAGGAACCGAAACACCCATAGTTTACACATTCCCGCCTGGAGCTATTTTGAGTATTCAAGATGGACAAAAAATAAATGCTGGAGACGTAATAGCTAGAATTCCGTTTGAATCTTCTAAAACCAGTGATATTACAGGAGGATTACCTAGAGTAGCTGATTTGTTTGAGGCCAGAAAGCCAAAGGATGCTGCAATATTAGCAAAGTATTCAGGTATAACGAGTTTTGGAAAAGAAACAAAAGGCAAAGTTAGGTTGGTCATAACAGATGAGGATGGAGAAAGTTTTGAAGAACTGATTCCAAAGACAAGGACACTAAATATTTTTGAAGGTGAAAAAATTCAAAAAGGTGAGATTATTTCTGATGGCGAACTAAGCTTGCATGACATTCTAGAGGTACAGGGCGTTGAAAGCTTGGCTGAATATCTCGTTAAAGAAGTACAGGATGTGTACAGGCTTCAGGGTGTTCCAATTAATGATAAGCATATAGAGATCATAATTAGACAAATGATGAGAACATTAGAGATCGAGGAATCTGGAGATACTACTTTGTTAAAAGGCGAACTTATCAACAGGTCAGAACTAATGGACATAAATCAAAAGATGCTTAATGAGGGACTTAAGCCTGCTTCATATAAACCAACAGTAATGGGAATAACAAAAGCATCCTTAGCTACAACTTCGTTTATCTCTGCTGCATCATTTCAAGAAACAACTAGGGTTCTTACAGAAGCTGCAGTCAAAGGTTCAATAGATAAATTAAGAGGTCTAAAAGAAAATGTAGTCGTAGGAAGACTGGTCCCAGCAGGCACAGGATATAATACCGAAGCAGATGCATCTCAGATTGCTGAGGAGGAGTTTGCTAAGGGATTGAAAGATTTGGATGAATCTTCTCAAGAAGAAAAGAAAGTTGAGGCTGGAAAAGCCTAGACAAATTAATTTAAATTACTTGAACCATTGGCTATAGAAGAATAGAATCCCTCAGAATTTATTTTGAAAAATAGTTATGACTACGATAAATCAATTAGTTAGAAAGTCTAGAAAGAGGAAATTAGTTAAAAATAATGTTCCTGCACTAGAAGGCAAGCCTCAAAAGAGAGGGGTTTGTACTCGTGTATATACCACAACACCAAAGAAACCAAATTCGGCTCTTAGAAAAGTTGCAAGGGTTAGACTCACAAATGGCTATGAGGTTACAAGTTATATAGGTGGTGAAGGACACAATTTGCAAGAACACTCTGTTGTTTTAATTCGTGGCGGGCGAGTGAAAGATCTTCCAGGAGTTAGATACCATACCATAAGGGGTACATTAGATTGCTCTGGTGTGAATGATAGAAAACAGGGAAGATCAAAATACGGTGCCAAGAGGCCAAAAGGTTAATTATGTCTAGACGCAATGCAGCAATAAAAAGATCAATACTTCCAGATCCAAAATTTTCTAGTCGTTTATTGGCAAAGTTTATCAATATGATAATGAAAGATGGAAAAAAATCGACAGCAGAAACTATTGTTTATGAAGCTTTAGAAACATTAGTTGATAAGTTAGGAAAGCCCGCTGAAAAAGCCCCTGAAGTATTTGCAGAAGTTTTAGAAAAGGTTAAACCTGTAGTCGAAGTCAGGTCCAGAAGAGTTGGTGGTGCCACATACCAAATCCCAGTAGAGGTTAGGCATGATAGGAGAGAGGCATTAGCTATGCGTTGGTTGATAGAATCTGCGAGGTCAAGGCAAGAGAAGAGCATGAAAATTAAACTAGCAAATGAACTTCTTGATGCGTCTAATGATAAAGGCAATGCCATCAAGAAAAAAGAAGATACACACAAGATGGCAGAAGCGAACAAAGCTTTTTCTCATTTTCGCTGGTAAATACCTCTAGTTTTTTAAGAGATAATCAAAATGTCAAGACAAACACCAATTGAAAGATATAGAAATATAGGAATTATGGCTCATATTGATGCTGGAAAGACCACTACAACGGAGCGTGTTCTATTCTACACCGGCATATCTCACAAGATAGGAGAAGTCCACGACGGTAATGCAGTTATGGACTGGATGGAGCAAGAACAAGAAAGAGGTATAACTATAACATCTGCCGCAACAACTTGTTTTTGGCAAGGAATGGATCAGCAATTCGATCAACATAGAATAAATATTATAGATACGCCTGGCCATGTTGATTTTACTATTGAAGTTGAGCGATCTCTTAGAGTGCTTGATAGTGCAGTTGCAGTTTTTTGTGCAGTTGGAGGTGTAGAGCCCCAATCAGAGACTGTCTGGAGGCAAGCAAATAAATATTCTGTTCCTAGATTAGCTTTTGTCAATAAGATGGATAGAGCTGGCGCAGATTTTTTTAGAGTGGTTGATCAAATAAAAGAACGCCTTGGGGCAAACGCTGTTCCTATTCAAGTCCCAATTGGTGCAGAAGAAAACTTTAAAGGTGTTATTGATCTTATAAGAATGAAGGCGATCAATTGGAATGAGGATGACCTTGGTGCAACTTATACCGAAGAGGATATCCCTGAAGAGCTTCTTGCAACTTGTGAAGAATATAGGGAGGCGATGTTAGAGGCTGCAGCAGAGGCTTCTGAAGAACTTCTTAATAAATATTTAGAGGACGGTGACCTCTCAAACGAAGAAATCATTGAAGGCATAAGAATACGTACTCTGACTAATGAGATTGTCCCAGTTATATGTGGGTCTGCTTTTAAGAATAAAGGCGTACAAGCGATGTTAGATTCAGTTGTGCATTTTTTACCGTCACCAATGGACAAGCCATCAATTGTAGGTATTGCGGAAGATGGATCTGATAGCACTAGAAAATCGAATGATGAAGAGAAATTTTCTGCTCTAGCTTTCAAGATTGCCAATGATCCTTATGTGGGGAACCTTACATTTTTCAGAGTGTATTCTGGTGTTTTGAATTCTGGTGACACTATCTACAACCCATTAAAAAGCCAGAAGGAAAGAATAGGTCGTATTTTACAAATGCATTCTAATTCCAGAGAAGAAATTAAAGAGGTTCGTGCTGGGGATATTGCTGCGGCGGTTGGTTTAAAGAATGTTACTACTGGAGATACTCTTTCAGATTTAAAAGATATCATTACCTTAGAGAAGATGGAATTTCCTGATCCAGTGATCTCAGTTGCAGTTGAACCAAAATCCACAGAGGATGAATCAAAAATGGGTATAGGGCTCCAAAAATTAGCAAAAGAAGATCCTTCTTTCCAGGTCAAGACTGACGAAGAATCAGGGCAAACAATAATTTCAGGAATGGGAGAACTGCATCTAGATATTCTTGTCGACAGGCTGTCTAGAGAATTCAACGTCGATGCCAACGTTGGAAGACCGCAAGTGGCATACAGGGAAACAATAAGACAGAGCGTGGAACAGGAAGCTAAATTTGTTAGACAATCTGGTGGAAGAGGTCAGTATGGACATGTTTATATAAAGATGGAGCCACAAGAGCCAGGGTTAGGTTATGAATTTGTTAATGACATCACAGGTGGTGTAATACCAAGAGAATTTATTCCAGCAGTTGATAAAGGTATAAAAGAACAAATGTCTAATGGAGTGATTACAGGTTTTCCTGTGGTAGATGTAAAAGTTACATTATATGATGGCTCATTTCACGATGTAGATTCTAGTGAGGTGGCTTTCAGAGTAGCTGGATCTATGGCATTTAAACAAGGAGCTCTAAAGGCTAGTCCAGTGCTATTAGAGCCAGTAATGAAAGTTGAAGTAGTAACACCTGAAGATTATATGGGTGATGTGAATGGTGATTTGAATAGAAGACGAGGTATTTTACAGGGTATGGATGAGTCGCCCGCAGGCAAGATTATAAAGGCGGAAGTGCCTTTAGCTGAAATGTTTGGTTATGCAACTGATCTAAGATCAATGAGCCAAGGAAGAGCCACTTATACCATGGAATTCGAAAAATATAGTGAAGCACCAAAACAACAAGCTGAAGCTATGTCAATTAACGAAGGATAGAGAAGAATGGCTAATAATCAAACAATTAGGATAAGGCTCAAATCATTTGATCATAAGCTTATAGACACATCCACTGAAGAAATTGTTGAGACAGCAAAAAGAACTGGTTCAACAGTCTCGGGTCCGATACCTTTACCCACTGCAAGAGAAAGATTCACAGTCCTTATTTCACCTCATGTGAATAAAGATGCTAGAGACCAATACGAACTTACAACTCACAAGAGGGTAATGGATATTCTAAATCCAAGTGATAAAACCGTTGATGCATTGATGAAGCTTGAATTACCAGCTGGTGTAGATGTTCAAATTAAATTGAACTGAAGTTCAAAATTGATATAATTCCACGACACTTTTGGGGCTAGGCATTTTATGCTGATAAATAGCCTTTCTTTATGGGGATTAGAGAGATACAAAGGTGTTGAGTAAGTAGAATTAATAAATTTATATGTTATTGTCATAAATACCCTAAAAATCAATAACTTATTAGTTTCTGCTGCTAAAAAAGAGTTAATGAAAAGTATAAATATAAAAAGTTTAAATTATTTTTTAGGATCATTGAATGATAGGCATTATTGGCAAAAAATGCGGAATGACGAGAGTTTTTACGGACGACGGACGATCTGTACCGGTTACTATTGTTCAAGCAGACCCAAATTTCATTAACAAAATAAAGACTAAAGATAGCGATGGTTATAATGCCATTCAGGTTTCAGCTGGCTCTAAAGTCAAAAAATTATCAAAGCCCAATCAAGGTCAAATAAACCATAATAATAACGAACTTAGATCAAATCTTCATGAGTTCAGATTGAATGATCATGAAGTTGATAAGATCGAAGCAGGTAAAGAGATCAGGGTTAACTATTTCAAAAAAGGTGAGAAGGTTGATGTTGCAGGGAAATCTATTGGTAAAGGGTATGCTGGTGTAATCAAGAGACATAATTTTAGTATGCAAGATGCAACTCATGGGAATTCATTAGCTCATAGGGCACCTGGTTCGATAGGGCAAAATCAAACTCCAGGTAGAGTCTTTAAGGGTAAAAAGATGTCAGGGCAAATGGGAAATGTTAATAGAACGATACAAAATTTAGAGATTATCGATATTGACAATGACAAAAACCTTCTCTTTATAAAAGGATCTTGTGCAGGCCATGATAATAGTTACCTGGTAATTACACCCTCAATAAAATCAAAACAAGAAGAAAGAGAAATATTCCCAGAAATTGAACAAGAAATCCAACCAGAAGCAGAAGAACAACCTCAAACAGAAGAACAACAAGAAGCAGAAGCAAAACCAGAACCAGAAGCCCAACCAGAAGCAGAAGAGAAGGCTAAAGAATAATGAAACTTGACATTAAAAAACAAGATAACACTAAAGCTAAGAGTATAGATTTGGAAAAATCAATTTTTGCTACAGAGATTAATGATGGGTTAGTACATCAGGTAATTACCTCATATTTGTCAAATGCCAGGTCAGCTACAAAAGGACACAAAAACCGATCTGATGCTAGAGGTGGTGGAGTTAAGCCATGGCGGCAAAAGGGGACTGGTAGAGCCAGAGTTGGAACCATTAGAAGCCCACTATGGGTTGGTGGAGGCAAGACTTTTGCACATGATGATAGAACTTATAAGAAAAAGATTAATAGGAAGGAATACAAAATAGCCATTAAGTCAATCTTGACTAGTTTATTAAAGGATAAAAGATTAATCGTCATAGATTCTATAGAAATCAAAGAGCCTAAGACAAAAGAGATGATTAAAGTACTTAATGATCTTCAAATAGACGATGCTTTGATAGTTGTTGACCAGAAAGAGAGCAATTTAGATCTTGCAACAAGAAATATCCCAAGAGTAGATCTAATTACCACAGACAAAATCAATCCTTTGATTTTAATTCAACATGAGAATGTTGTTATAGATGCAGAAGCTTTAAAAAAGATTGAGAGTGTTTACGCATGAGTCAAAAAATTAGACATGATCAACTAAGAACCATCCTCATTGCACCACATGTCTCTGAGAAGAGTACATTATTGAGTCAGAATAGTGGACAAATTGCCTTTAAAGTTAGAGCTGATTCAAACAAGAAGCAAATAAAGAAAGCTGTTGAAGAAATGTTTAAAGTCAAAGTCAGTTCAGTAAAAACAATTTCAGTAAAGGGAAAGAAGAAAAGGATGGGAATGAGACAAGGCAGAACCAAAGATTGGAAGAAGGCATATATAAAACTTGAAGAAGGTCAAAATTTAGACTTTATGAATACAGAAGTATAGAAGCATGGCAATTATTAAAGCAAAACCAACATCACCTGGAAGAAGATTTGTACAAACAA
>CAZLQT010000025.1:0-16931 GCA_964561815.1 uncultured Woeseia sp. | reverse complement strand
CCAGCCATTAGCTTTGGCTTTAAATGATGCTCTGTCAATTGGTTAAAGACAGCCAAGCAGGCTATTTGGTGGGTTAGTAATACTGGTTGTGTGAACTCTGTAAGACTGATCTTTTGGTCTTCATCGTCGAAGGACAATTTAACAATATCGTAACCTAAAATTTCATTGGCCTGATCGTAAAGATCTTTAGCTACTTGGAATTCAGAGTACAAATCTTTGCCAATACCTTTGTATTGTGATCCCTGACCTGGAAATATATACATAATCTCAGCCATCGATTCCTCAAACTATATAGTGAAATTTTCAGCCATTATGACCCATAAAGTATTAAAAACAATAATAAAGTCGATATTTTATTAGCTTTGAGCGTAACTTTTTGTAACGATAGAGATCCAGAAATCTATATCGTAATATTATCTACATTAAATCATCAGAGGTAAAAGAATTGAGCGATAAACATATAGCTATAATTGGGGCAGGAATTGGAGGGATGACGGCAGCTGTAACCCTTGCTAAGAAAGGAATTAAAGTCAGTATTTTTGAGCAAGCCCCTGAACTAAGTGAAGTCGGTGCAGGGCTTACAATCACCCCTAATGCAACTAAAGGTCTGATGTATCTGGGCCTTGAAAAACAAATGAAAGAAGTGGGTATGGCCCATTCACAACAAGGGGTTAGACACTTTGAAACCGGTGAAATGATAGTGCCATTAGAGCGCGGTGAAAAAATGCTAGAGAAATATGGAGCGTATCAGTTACAGGCTCACCGAGCAGATGTGCATAATGTACTGATTGATGAATTAAAATTGCATGATTCCAATACAATTTATACTGATCATGAACTCATCGATCTTAACGAAAAAAATAATAGTGTCGAATTAGTTTTTAGTAATAACGAAACCTATGAGGTTGATTTTGTCATTGGGGCTGATGGTAATAGGTCAGCTGTTAGAAAAATAATTTTAGGCGATGACGATCCACAATTTGCCGGTTATGTGGCTTGGCGAGGTCTAGTTCCGACTGAACTCCTTGGCGAGGATGATTTTGATGAATGCGGTTCATCTGCCTTTATAGCCCCTGGTCGAGTCTTTGCTAGATATCTAGTTCGCAATGGTGAACTTTATAATTATGTGGCCTTCCTAGCAACCGATGAGTGGGCGGAAGAAGGATGGGCTATCCCTTCAAAAGTTGATATCGTAATGGATATCTTCTCTGACTATAACCAACAGGTAAAAAATATTATTGCTGCAACGCCAGCGAGCGATCTTTTTAAGTGGGGTATTTTTGCTCGCGAACCCGTGGCCAAATGGTCAACTAAAAACATAACTCTTCTAGGTGACGCCGCTCACCCCTTAGAGCCTTTTATGGGTCAAGGGGCTAGTCTTGCAATTGAGGATGGTGTGGTTTTAGGAAGAATAATAGAGGATTCAGACAGTTCAGATGAGATCGTATCAAGATATGAATCAGCTAGAATTGAACGTGCTCATTTTGTTACAGAACATTCAAAACGAGCTGGGGCTAGATTTACAGGTACAGATCCAGATAAGTACACCAAAGAAGAACATAAGAACGAGGAGGAATTGGGACTTTTTCATTACAACCCAGGAGATGTTATAGTTTGATTATGAGTGCCTTGGGAAGAATATTCTATCGTCCGCCAATTGTTGGTTTACTGGCCTTTGTAGTGGTTTTTATTACCCAAGGATTAGGCCATACACTTATGATTCTAGTTGAGGAAATCTTTGGGGCATCATTTCAATACCAAGCTGCATTTATACTTGGATTAATTGGAGCCATATTGCTATTCATTGGCATGAAGAATGAGAAAGAGGTCCCAGCAACTTGGTTTGGTTACTTTGCCGGCTTCTGCTTATGGACTGGATGGATAGAATTTTCTTTCGTCTTTTATGCAGAATATTTAAATATTGAACAAACATTGCCTGATGGGAGCATTAACCCTTATCCAGAATACTTAGTTATGCAATCCTCTATAGGGGTCTTGATGGTCAGTCTGCTCTATTTCTTTCTTAATAAAGAAACTAAATGCAATTTTTTTAGATGGTTCCAAAGAAATCTTAACTTATCAACTGGCAGACCAACTCAAGGATATAAAAGAAACTATGCTGCGGTCACTGCTATGGAAACAGTTTACGTGATCTGGTTCTTTTACATTATTCTGCTTCTTCTCTTTGAAGATGCTTTTGTTGGTGACCAGCATCCACTGACTTATCTATTCTTCTTTGTGAATACTATATGGGCCTTATTTTTAATGTATCGATTAAGTAAATTCTGGAATGTTACACGTGCAATCCGTTATGCGATTCCAACAGCCATTGTTGCTTATAGTTCTTATGAAATTATTGGAAGATGGGGAATCTTGGTTGAATTCTGGATTTATCCAAGAGAATATTTACTTGAGCTATTAATCATTTTAGGAGCTATCTCTTTGGGTATATTGATTGCAATTTTCACACCCGAAGGAGAAAAACAAAGACTTTTTAGACAAAACAAAGGGGATAAATAATGTTTATTAATTTTTGGTACGTCGCTGATGAAAGCAAAAATATAACTGATAAACCCGTGAAAAAAATGATGCTAGGACAAAAGTTTGTCTTGTTTAGAGATTCTAAAGGCAAGGTTCATTGTCTTAGTGATGTCTGCGTCCATCGCGGAGGCTCTCTGTCTGGGGGCAAAGTTATCAAAGATTGTGTTCAATGCCCTTACCATGGATGGCAGTTCGATGGAAATGGTAAATGCCTGCAAATCCCCTCGCTTGGTAAAGATGCGAAAATACCTTCGAGAGCTAAAATTGATTCCTACCCTACAAAAGAGGTTTATGGTCTCGTCTTCTGCTTTTTAGGTGATGCACCAGAGAAAGAACGATGTCCAATTATGAAGGTTGGTGAATACGAACAAGAGGGTTGGCAAACAACAACACAGTATTTTCAGTTTGACATCGATTACAAGCGATCAATAGAAAACGGTATAGATGGTGCTCATAATGAATTCGTTCATCCTACTCATGGGTTTTCAGGGGAGGATGAGGAGTACAAGTCACCCCCAATAGATATGAAGGAAACAAAATGGGGAACAGGGTTTTGGAGTAAGATGTACGCACCCCCACTCAAAGAAAAAAAGATGCGAGAAGCATCGGGACGAGATAAAAATGCAGTGATGGAAGCGGGCACAGGCCATCATGGTATCTCAATGCTATGGACACATATCCACCCTACTGCTCAAGTTTTCATCCATCAGTACATGTATGAAACACCCATAGATGAAGATCGAACTAACCTTTATTTGATAAACACAAGAAACTTTTTAACCGATCCTCAGCATGATGAAACAGTGATGGAAAGAAATCAGGTCGTT
This sequence comes from uncultured Woeseia sp., assembly GCA_964561815.1. Lineage (GTDB taxonomy): Bacteria > Pseudomonadota > Gammaproteobacteria > Steroidobacterales > UBA11654 > CACPJA01. The sequence continues at coordinate 13,563 of CAZLQT010000025.1, read as the reverse complement.
GCATTCCAAGACAGAGATGTCCTGTCAGACCTGCATCCCAAGCTGACTCCAGAAACAACAAAGAATGAATTTTTTGTCACTATGGATAAACCCATTAAGCGTTATCGAGAACTATTGGACGAATGGGAAAACAAAGGTTGGAGAATTAATAGTGAAGAGGTTCAAAAAAATAAAAAGAGCCATGCCTATGCAATCCCAAGCCCTGCGAGACGCAAGAGTAAAGGTTGGGTTCTTGATCCTATCCCTTTGATAAAACCCTAATTTTAGATGAGAAATTATTCAAAGTTACATTTCGTTACGATTTAACATCTTAAATAAATCTTAATATCGTCATATAATTTCACATAGAGAAAATTTAACAGCTGATTATTATGTACATTAATTTCTGGTACCCAGTATGCTTGACTAAAGAACTTGAGGATAAGCCGGTAAAGGCGACAATCCTTGGTCTTGATTTTGTTGCTTTTAGAGACAGCAAAGGCAAAGCACATTGCCTAAGTGATGTTTGCTGCCATCGAGGGGGTTCATTAGCTGGAGGGCTATGTCATAGCGAAGATGATACGATTGCTTGCCCTTATCATGGTTGGCGATTCAACGGTTCTGGTAAATGCACGCAGATTCCATCGTTAGGGCCGGGCAGTAAAATACCGGCAAGAGCTAAAGTTGATAGTTACCCTGTTAAAGAAAAATACGGTATTGTCTTTGCCTTTTTGGGTGACCTACCTGAAGGGGAACGCCCACCTCTCTATGAAATAGAAGAATTTGAAGCTGAAGGATGGCGAGCAAATAAAACCGTAATAATTGATATTAATTACAATTATGAACGCTCAATTGAAAACGGGTTGGACCCTGCACACAATGAATTTATTCACCCAACTCACGGTTTTGAGGGCACAAAGAATGACTATAAAGTAAACCCCACAAAAATTACTGATCATGAATGGGGAGCAGACTTTGCACAAGTCTTTGATGCACCACCACTTGATAAAGATGTTTACGGGGACACAGCACGAGAAGAATCAGGAGAACTAACCGTCTTTGGTGGTTATCATGGACCCAATACATTAATCACTCAAATTCACACAAAAAAAGATATCAATTGGTTTCATCAATATTTCTTTGAGCAACCCGTGAATCAATTTAAAACCAGGATTTTCTTCGTGAATATGAGAAATTGGATAATGGATGAAAAAATGGACGATATGGTTATGGAACGCAATATGGTTATCGCCAATGAAGACATCGCGGTAATGACAGATCTTAGGCCTGTGGTTACACCTCCTGTTAAAACTAAAGAGATCATGGTTCCAGCTGATTTAATTATCGGTAATTACAGAAAAACTTTGGAAGGGTTTAAAGATAAAGGCTACAAAATTGATGTGAAAAAATTCAAGGATAAGCAACATGAAACTGCCTTTTCTATTCCCAGCCCAGACAGAAAGACAGAAAAAAACTGGGTGCTTGACCCCATTCCATTGGTTAAAGGAAAATAATAAGAGATTTACTGAGCTGATAAACCGCCATCAATAACTAGCTCACTTCCAGTTATTAATTTTGATTCATCTGAAGCAAGAAACAAAATTGCATTGGCTACATCACCAACATCCGCAAGACTTCTTGCAGGAATCTGTCGTTCTATTTTACCTATTAATTCATCACTTGGGTCTGCGAAGAATGATTTCATCATTTCAGTTTTAGCAAAAACAGGGTGGATACTATTGCATCGAACCAACTTAGTTGTTCTAGCACAGTGCAGGGCAACTGATTTTGAAAGATGCCTTACTCCTGCTTTAGCACTGTTATAAGCAGCAAAATTATGTCCTGCAACTATTCCGGATATTGATGAAACATTAACAATAGAACCATTTCCTGAATCTCTCATAAGAGGAATTGCGTATTTGCAGCCGTAGAAGACAGAATCTAAGTCAACCTTATGAACCAAGTCCCATTCTTCAATGGTCGTGGCTTCCACATCAGCCATGAAACCAATTCCAGCATTATTAACCAATACATTAAGCTTGCTCTCATTGGCTTTAATGTGATCAATAACCCTTTCCCAATCTTCTGTTTTGGTGACGTCATGACAGACAAAATTCACGCCAAGTTCTTCTGCAACTTTTTTACCGCCCTCTTCATTGATATCTGAAATATAAACCACCGCACCTTCAGCATTAAAAACTTCTGCAGTTTTTTTCCCAAACCCTGAAGCGCCTCCTGTTATAAGAGCAACCTTATCTTTTAACCTATTAGCCATAATTTTTTTAAGTTGTTAAAATTGAGTGGACATTATAACTTCATAAAGCCCAAAAAAGATAAAAAGCACTTTAAAAAACTAAACACCTTTGTAACTAATTACCCATGAATCGAATAAAAACTGAATATTGCACTGTTAAAAGTCATTGGGGCAACAGGCAAGTAAGATTTCTAATTGCTGGTTCAGGACCTATAATATTTCTTCTCCATCAATCTCCTAAATCGGCTGATGAATATAGGCCACAGATTGAAGAATGGAGTAAAGACTTTACAATTATCGCGCCCGATACACCTGGTTACGGAGACTCAGATCCCTTAGCAACAGATCAAGTAACAATTGAAAAAATTGCCAAGGCTAACATTGAACTAGCTGACACCTTAAACATTAAAGAATTTGGCCTCTACGGTTTTCATACTGGGGCAATTATCTCTATTGCAATGGGGCATCATTATCCTGATCGAGTGAAAGCGATTGCTTGCAATGGGGTTTTGGTTTTGACCGATAGTGAATTAGAAAATATAAGGGAACATTATTTACCGCCATATAAGCCCCAATGGGATGGAAGCCATTTATCTTGGCTATGGTCAAGAATGAGGGAGCAGCTCATTTTCTTTCCCTGGCATGAAAGAAAAGAAGAAGCCAGAATGAGATTTGATATTTCACCCCCAAAGATATTGCATGAAAATTCAATTGAAATTATGCGTGCTGGAGATAAATACCGACAAGCCTACGGAGCTGCTTTTGAGTACAGACTCGAAAAATTTGTCCCAGAGCTAACTATTCCTGCATTAATTACTGCTGGTGAAGCTGACCCACTGAGTAAATGCTTGGAAGAACTGATACCTTCTGATTCGGTGTCTATTGAGACTTCAAAAACACATGAAGAAGCTTTAGAAAAATCTAAAGCAATTCTATTAAAGCATCCCGCTGAAGGCGTTCCTTCTCTGCAATCGCCAATAATTAATAATGATAAATTTACAAAATCAATTTTTCATTCAGCACAAGGCGATATAAAAATTGAAAAGAATTTTGAAACAACTACTAATCCACTATTTTGTCTTCACCCAGCTGGAGGCTCCTCAAAAACAATTAGATTTATAACAGAAGCAATTGGTAAAGAAATGGATGTTTGTTCAATTGATCTTCCAGGGCACGGTGAATCATACAAAGAATCAATGGAAACTGATTCCATTAAATTACACACAGATATTATTTCGCAAATTCTAAAAGATGAAGACTGCGATAAACTAAGGATAATGGCTTTTCAGACTAGCTGTGCCACGGCACTGGATGCAGCAAAAAATACCTCATTTGATATGAAAAAAATTATCCTTATTGAGCCTTGGATTTTAAATGATCAGGAGGTGAATGATTATATTGATAAAGGATTGCCGCAAATAGAGCCTGATTGGTCAGGAGGACATCTTCAGACCTATTGGCACATGGTCAGAGACTCTAGGCTATTTTGGCCTTGGTACAACAGAACTATCTCTGGAATTATTGAAGGAACCCCAGATTTAGAAGAAAAACAATTAGATATCGAGGTCACAGAATTAATTAGATCTGAGGGTTTTTGGCAACAAACTATGGCGGATCAGTTGACCTGCCCAATTAAAAATTACTTATTTGAGATAGATTCCCCAATTCTTATCTTGTCTCGAGAATCGCATCCCCTTGAAAGTGCCTATATCAAGATTGAAAAGGATCTTAAAAATGTGAGCTACTATTCTTTGGAAAAGAATCCTAATTCCTGGGGTTCGACAATTACAAAATGCATCATATAAGATTATAAAAGGTTACATTTAGTTACTTGTTATGCATAATTTTTTTAGTCAGACTTACAGATTAGCTCTATTCTTATCAAAGGAATCTCAATGACAGCAAAAATTGGGCCAATAAAATTAGCTGAAGGTATTTCTAGGTTTAATGCCGTCACATATCTGTACTCCTGCATCATTTGTATTGGGATTCTTGCAGGGTTAAATTTCATCCAACCCTACATCCTCAGTGTGGTTCTGGACATACCAAGATCAGAACAAGGAACCATTAGTGGAAGCCTTGCTTTTATGCAAGAAATTATTGCTATCCTTTCTGTCTCCTTCTTCGGAGTATTATCCGACCGCATTGGACGTAGACCAGTTATGGTTTTTGGAACCATGGTTGTTGCCCTAGGTTTCGCTTTATTTCCCTATGCCTCAAATATCAATGAACTGTTTATTTTTAGATCAGTTTTTGCAATAGGTGCGGCAGCGCTATCCTCAGTGCTTGCCATTATTGTAAATGATTACCCAACTGAAAAATCAAGGGGTAAATTTGTCAGTTTGCATTCTGTTCTAAATGCCCTAGGTGTGGCCATATTTGCTGCTTTTTTAGGGCGACTCCCTACTATTTTAACGAACATAGGGTATGACCCTATCACAGCTGGGCGATATACGATGTTGTTTGTTGCAGCTGTAGCATTTTTATCGGGGATTATCTTTGCAATCGGCCTGAAAGGAGGAACACCAGAAACTCTGGATGAAAAACCAACCTTTAAACATCTTGTTGCCACAGCAATAAGATCCATGAAAAACCTCAGAATCTCTTTGGCTTTTGCGGCCACACTCTTAGCTCGTGCTGATGTCTCTGTGAACGGTATCTTTATTTCTCTTTGGGCTGCAACCAGCGCGGTTGACCTTGGTATTACGACTGGTGAAGCGTTCAAGCAAGTTGTGCCCCTGATTGTGATTACCAACCTTTTAAGTATTGTTTGGGCCTTTCTTTTTGGCTCAATGATTGATCGAATCAACAGGGTGACAGCCATGGTGATTGCTATGGGACTTGGCGCAATAGCCTATGGATCAATAATTTTTGTAGACACTCCACTAAATTATTCTTATCTGCCAATTTTTATATTAATCTCTGCCAGTGCTATTGGCACGGTGATCGCCACAGGAAGTTTAATTGGTCAAGAAGCGCCCGTGAGAGAAAGAGGGAGCGTTATTGGTGTCAGTGCATTCTTTGGTGCTTGCGGCATACTTATTGCCACCTCAGTGGGTGGAATATTATTTGATGCATTTGGTCCTAAAGGACCCTTCCTACTGATATGCTCTACCCATGCATTAATCTTCTTCGGTGCTCTATATGTGAGAATAAAATCGCCAGGGGATTACTATGGCTCAAGCTAATCCCATAAAGAAAAAATACGCTGAAACCTCGGGAGGGCAGTGCCATTTTAGATATATGGAGGGTGACGGAACCCCGGTCGTTTTTTTTCACCAAACACCGAGTTCCTCTCTAATGTATGAACCCATCATGTATGAACTCAGAGGCATGAATATGTTTGCTATAGACACACCAGGTTTTGGGCAAAGTTTTGATCCTCAGCATAATCCTTCAATTAGCGAATACTGCGTTTGGTTAACCGAGGTTATGAACGATATTGGATTGAAGGAATATCACCTCTTTGGTCATCACACAGGTGCCTCAATGGCTTTACAAATTGCCTATGATCAGCCTGAAAAGACTAAGTCTCTAACTATGGTGGGAGCGTTTCTGGCTACACATGAAGAAAAACAAGAAATGAAGAAGAATATTAGCTCTGATTGGAGCCCAAAAGAGGATGGTTCTCATCTGCAGCAAGTCTGGCATCTTACTGGAGAAATACTAGGGGCAAAAAAAGATCTAGAGCTTCGGCATCGTGAAACAATCGATGCTCTTAGAGCGCATCATTCTGCAAAACAAATTCACGAAGCCATTTGGCAACACTCTGACATAGAGCTTTATGAGCAAATAACTTGCGCCAGCTTGATAATGTGTGCCCCCGATGATGTTATGTTTCCATTCTTTGAAAGAGCTTCAACAATTAATCAAAAATCTATTTTAGAAGTCGTAGAAGGTAAAAATTTAGAATTGGACCTTGATACAAAATCGATTGCGAATTATTTTAAAGCCTTTATAAATCAAAAATAAAGATTCGGATATGGACAACCAAATTGCAAAAAGACTCTCATCGCTTACCAGCTGGTTAGTGTTTATTGTTTTTATGGTTATCTTTATAAATATGTCTTTCACCCCAAGAGTCCCCACAGAGTCTTTAGAGCGAAAAGTTCTGACTAACTTTCATCTTGTGGTGGGCACATTGTTGTTTGTCTTCAGTTTTTTTAGAGTCTATCTATGGGTTTACTCTCCTCCTCAAAACACACAAAGACTATTGCCTGACCATGAATACACACAAATGCATATCCTCCAATTCATGCTCTATGTCGCTTTTATTGCTCAAGGTATTTCTGGGATATTGGCCGCCTGGTCTGATGGGTTGATTCTTTTTCTCCCAGGAGCAGATACTGTTAATCATTTGCTTTGGACAACATCAGGTTATCTGCATAGTGTTTTTGGTTTTTTTTACATCGCACTTATTCTGTTCATTATCTTGTTTAGAATTTATCATTTGGTTCGCTACAGGGTATTCAGCGTCAATATTTTTGCCTAACTAAGATGAGAAACTACTTTATAAATGCAAGACGAAGACACTGGTTACTGATCATCATCCTTTTCGCAGTTTCAGCTTATCTTCCTTATCTAATCTTTGGGGCCTATCCAATCGCAAAACGAGTTAATCTTGAGCAGAACGAAATTGAAGCTATTGTCGAAGAATTAGAACTTCCAAACTATTATGAACTCTATGATGATCAATCGACTGAAGCAGAACAATTATTAGAAAAACAAGCTTTTGATGGTTGGGAGGGAGGTAAATGCAGATTTTGTCATGCTGTTCGGAAAGATGACAGAGATAGAATGGCGCCAAGTCTTTATAAAATTTTAGGTCGTCCTGCAGCGGTCTCTGGGAATTTCACATATTCAGATGCTCTGATTGAGATGCGTGAGAACGGATTAGTCTGGACACCAGAAACAATCGATGCTTTCATATCAGATCCAGAGAACTTTGTTCCTGGAAACAGGATGCGTGTTGAAGGAATAAAAGACGCGAAAACCAGAGAACTTATAATTAACTATTTAATTCGAGAATCTAAATAAGGGAGATTAAAATGGGGATAACATTCGAGACTGAGATTAATTTTCAATCCAACACATGGAATAGAGACGCCTGGGCAAGAATTCAGGCCGATATGGACTCTGAAAAAGAATCTATTTGCTACACAACCGGGCAAATTTTAGGAGTCAGGCCAGGAGAGGCTGTTAAGGAACTCTGTGGTTTTGAAACCTTCTTGTGCACGAGATTAATGCCTGCTGCTGAAGACGGAAGCATAAGGCGACTGAATAAAGAAGTTATCTTTTACACCGATTCGAGAACCGGACAAATGATCGATGAGTGGACCAATCCTTGGACAGAAGAGGTGGTTAAGGTCGTTCATGTCGCTAATGATCCGTTTAATTACACCATTTCTGAATGGCTGATTTTGGCACCAGAAGACTTTGGAGGAGGAGAAAAAGGCGAACCTAGAAAGATTCCTCTCATCTTTCCTTGGAAAAGGGCTGGAGACATTATTACTCTTAACACTGATATGCATCTCTACTACCCTAATGCACTGCAACCAGATAAATGGGTTAGAGAATCATCAGGGCCAATGGCACAAGTCTCAGAAATGATGAGATATTTTGTATCGGCTAAAGACCTAGAAAATCCTGAACTTACCTCGGTCCCATTTACAGGGACTTGGAACAGAATTACACCATGGCTTCCATGGATGCTGATGGGTCAAACACCAGGGCATTGTCTGTACATGAGCACAATGATTAAATCAGATAGCATTGACATCATTCCTCAACATGTCAGAGATTTCTCAGAAGAAAGATATCCTGGAATGCTCTCAGCTCCTACAGAAGATTATGGCCCAAGTATCTCAAGTCTTGAGTACTATTCCAGAGAACAAACGCCTGCGCCTCCTCTAGAAGATTAAGCAAGATAAATTGAAATCGGTCGTTTTATTTGGATCGACAGGCAGGACTGGTATGGCTCTGTGCAGCCAGATTCGTAATAAAAATTATGCTCTTTATGCGGTAACTAGATCCAAAAAAAACAATTCAGAGCTAGAATCAATGCAAGCCAAAATTATGCTTGCTGACGCCTTAGATAAAGAGCAAGTAAGTGAGGTGTTATCAAAAATAGATAATCGATCTATTGTGGTCAGCTTAGTTGGAGGGCAGAATGCTGAATTGGCAATTCGATCTGATTTTCCAGCAAATAAAAATATCATTGACGCCTGCGAAGAACTGGGCTTTTCTCGTTTTATATTTGTAACCTCTATAGGGGCAGGAGAAAGTGAACCTCAGCTACCCGAAATGCTAAAACCTTTTTTGGGGCCAGTCGCAGAAGAAAAAACAAAAGCAGAAAATGTACTTAGATCGAGTAATCTCAAATACACCATAATAAGACCGGGTCAATTAACCAATGACTCTGCAACAGGAAATGGAATATTAACTGAAGAGTGCATTCTGGGTAGCATGACAAGACAGGACTTAGCCAGCATGGTTATGAAAGCTATCGATAATGATGAAACTATTGGTAAAATCTACTCTACGCTTGATCAACATAAAGATCCTGATTTCAGTTGGATGCAAAATAGGTAAGTGATGTGGATACAGACTTAAAACAACAAGACACCTACCCCTCTAATTCTAGAGCTTGGTATGGTGTGGTTATCCTAACCATAGCTTACGTCGTGTCCTTTCTGGATCGACAATTGTTGTCTCTAGTGGTCCAAGATGTGAAAGCCGATCTGGATCTTAGTGATACACAGGTCAGCCTCTTACTGGGCTTTGCTTTTGCTCTTTTTTATACCACCATGGGGATACCAATAGGTCGTTTAGCAGACAAGAAAAGCAGGCGAGCTATTATCGGTGTTGGAATCACTTTTTGGTGTTTAATGACAGCTGCCTGTGGATTAGCCAAAAATTACACTCAACTCTTCCTAGCTAGAGTTGGAGTTGGCGTTGGTGAAGCCACGTTAAGCCCAAGCAGCCTATCAATGATCAGCGATTACTTTCCAAAGGAAAAGAGAGGAAAGGCTATAGGATTCTTCAACATGGGTGTCTCAGTAGGATCTGGAATCGCACTAATTGTGGGTGGTCAGATCGTCGCTTATGTGGCTAACTCGCCGCCATTGGTGCTGCCCTTTTTTGGTGAAATCTTTGCTTGGCAAGCTCTGTTTTTATATGTGGGTCTTCCAGGACTGATTGTTGCTGCTCTTATGGTTACAGTCAGAGAGCCCAAGAGAAAAGAAAAAATTAAAATTAAAACTGAGACTGGAGAAGAAACAGAAGAAGTCTCCATTAAAGAGACCATCCAATTTTTACTTGAGAGAAAACAAGCTTACGGGTGGCTTTTTCTGTCTATGGCTTGTTCCGTTCTGATTGGCTATGCCTTCCTCTCATGGATGCCTGCCATGTACATCAGGAGCTATGATATTGGAATAGATGTCATTTCCATATGGCTAGGTTCTGCCTTCTTAATTGCTGGTCCAGTAGGTGCAATTTCAACAGGTTGGCTGGGCGATTATCTTTTAAATAAATGCGATAAAGGGGCCCACCTTAAACTATTTGGCTACACCATGATTATATTAACCATTGCAGCAAGCTTGGTGCCATTAATGCCGACCTATCAAACAGCAACTTTAATGTTTGTTCCTCAATGCCTGATGGCAGCTGGTCAGACGGCTCTGGCACCCTTGGCAATAGTTAATATCACTCCCAACCAAGTCAGAGGGCAAGTGGTGGCCATCTACTTTTTTGTAATTAGCATGACTGGATATACTCTTGGTCCGACTAGTGTGGCCTTATTGACAGATTTTGTCTTTCAAGATGAGGCCTTAATTACCTACTCTATCTCTATAGTTTCCTTAGTCGTCGGTACGATAGGTGCCTATGCCGGGTTTAAGGGAGTGAAACACTATAGAGAATATTTATCTGAATCGGATTTAAATTAAGAAACAATAGATTTTTTAAAAAGTGAACCTATTGTCTCCTCATTAAGTCCAATCTCTTCAAGAATCTCCTTGGAATGCTCGCCAACTGCAGGAACTTGTTGATGCACATCAAATCGTCGATCGTTCATTTCAATGGGCATGGCAGGTAATTTAGTTGAGCCGCCACTAGGGATATCAATCTTTAATAATCCTCCCGATTCATTCAAATGAGGATCGTTAAAAAGGTCTTCAGGTTTATTGATTGGAGCAAACGGGAGTCCTGTCTGATCCAGTTTTTTCATTAACTCATGCTTGGTAAAAGTCTTAAATAATTCTTGCAGTCTAGGGATGATGACGTCCCTTTTTTCGACTCTGCCACTGTTAACATCCATCTCCTTATCTTGTATGAACTCGACCAGATCAAAAGATTCACAGAAACTTTTCCATTGACCGTCACTAACCACACCAATAAAAATTTGTTCTTTGTCTTTAGCCTCAAAAATATCATAAACAGCCCAAGCCGAGACTCTAACTGACATTGGTGGCGGAGCTTCCCCAGTGGTTGCCGTTTGTGCCATATGCTGCCCCATGAGATAAACAACATTCTCAAAGAGTGAACTCGTGACTTTCTGTCCTTTTTCAGTTTTTTGTCTTTCTTGTAAAGCCGCCAAAATTGCTATAACACCAAACATTCCGCCCATAATATCTATCACTGATGAGCCCGCTCTTAAGGGTTGACCTGGCGGTCCTGTCATATAAGCGAGTCCTCCCATCATCTGTGCTACTTCATCCAATGCTGTTCGGTGTTGATAAGGCCCATTAAGGAATCCTTTTGCTGAGCAATATATTAGCTGAGGATTAATTTTCTCTAGCTCTGTGTGACCAAATCCAAGCTTATCCATTGCCCCAGGTCTGAAATTTTCAATGAAAACATCAGCTGTTGATAATAGCTTTAAAACCACTTCTCTGCCCTCAGAGGTTTTAACATCTAAGGCAATGCTTCTTTTGTTTCGATTGTAAGTCAGAAAATAACCAGAACCTGATTTTTTTAATTTTCTTGTTTTATCGCCTGTTACTGGCTCTATCTTTATAACATCAGCACCTAAATCGCCCAGTATAGAACCTACAGCTGGCCCCATGACCATGTGGGTCATTTCAATCACCTTTATGCCCGATAAAGGGCGTAATGAATCGTCCATAATCAAAGTCACATAATTTAGGAAGAATATATTACTATTCTAAAGGATATTGTGTTTAGATATCACTCAAAATCATTCTAGTGTTATGAGCAAACAAACTGAAATTGAAGCAGCTATATTTAACAGGCTGATAAATCATCTGAAAAATGAACCTGAAATACAGAACATCGATCTGATGAATCTCGCTGGATTTTGTAGGAACTGTTTGAGCAAATGGTACGTCGAAGAAGCATCTGCCTTAGGGGAATCAATTAATGAAGAATCTGCTAGGGAACTGATCTACGGGATGGATTATGGTGAATGGAAAACAAAATATCAAAAGCCTGCTACTGAAGAGCAATTGAAAGCTATGAAGGCTCGACAGAAAAAATGAACGCCGAGTCAAAATTTGGTACTGATAAGATTGTACTCATCTTGGGTCTGGTAATTTACGGTACTGGATTTTCACTGCTTTATATTATTTTTGCTCCATTATCTAGAAGCATTGGACTTTCAACAAACCAGTTTGGCGTATTAATTGCTATCTCTAATGTGGCTCTTGTCTTCTCTTCATACTACTGGGGAAAGAGAAGTCAAATCGTAGGACGAAAAAGAGTGTTTATTATTGGTCTGTTTTCATATGCGCTAGCCTATACTCTCTTTGCCTTTGGCATCCAAATTGGAATTTGGAAACTCATGGAGCCAATCTATCTTTTTGTTTTGTTGTTTTTCATAAGATTGATCTATGGTGCCTTAATTGGTGGCATTCAACCTTCAGCTGTCGCCTATATGTCCGATACCACTGCTGCCTCTGATCGAGCACAAGGTATGGCTTTGATTGGAATGGCTTCTGGGATTGGGACAATGATAGGACCAGTGATTGGCGGTGGCTTAGCTTTTATTCACCCTCTATTTCCAATGTATTTTGGTGCATTTATTGCAATCGGAGGTGGGCTGCTTGCAATAAAATATTTAAAAGAAACCGTCATAGAGCCAGTTGAGGAAACCCAGGGGACTCTAAAATTCTATGACAATAGAGTTTTGCCCTATCTTCTTGGGTGGATGATAGCATTCCTGGTGTTCACGGGCACGCAGGTAATTGCGGCCTTCTTTATTGAAGATAAACTAGGCGTGATTGGTCAGAGTGAAATCATAAAAGCCACAAGTATCTCCTTGCTCTCTATGGCGCTTACGACAACTTTTATGCAAGCAGTGGTGTTGCAAATTATTAAACTAAAGCCTGAAACCCTCTTAAGAATGTGCTTTCTAATATTTGGCGCTGTTTTAGCATCGATCAGTTATGTAACCAATTTGACTCAGTTCTATCTTGCTTTTGGTGGTATCGGGGTTGCCTTCAGTATGATTACACCGGGATTGAATTCAGCAGCAACTCTAAGTGTTAAAGCTTCAGAACAAGGAGAAGTTGCCGGATTTTTGGCAGGAGCGCCGGTTGTTGGAATGATTTTTGGGCCACCCATTGGTGCCTTTTTATACAATGTCGACCCAACCTATCCCTTCTATTACGGAGGATTGGTCGCAATTATTTTAGGTATCTATTTTCAGTTTATTAAAGTAAACGAAACCACACATTAGTTAGGTTTGTTTTGCTTCAGTAAAACCGTCAGAAGCCTGTTCCGATTTCTCATCCCTTCGCCAGATTTGTCTTGGTCCGTATCCATCTTTTCTCAAAAAATGTTCGGTGTATACAATCCGCTCTGGATCTAAACGCATCAATTGATATTGTGGGGGCTGATCAAATCCAGTATTAATTTCTGCAGCTGAAGCCTGCCATCTAAAAATGGTCATACCGTATTCCCAATCAGGGGTTCCTGGATCCAATATTTGGGCATTACCAAATAATTGAGCACCCTGAGCAACCACCCAGCCTGCCATTGGGTTTGCAACAGCAAAAGAAACTCTAGGGTCTCGTTGCATCGCTTTTAATTTTGGACTACCTGGCTGAGGTAGAATATAAATCGTGAATTTGTCAGCATAAAACTCCAATGGACTCACAATTGGTCCTTTTAGGCCCAAGGTTCCCAGCATGCCAAGATTGGTTAATGTTAAAGCTCGCTGAATTCTATGTTCCAACATGTCTCGTGGAAGTGGTTTAGTTGTCCAAGGTATTTGATCTAACCAAGGGTGTGCATTACTCATGTTAATCTCCTAATTTATTATGGCGCGCCCGGAGGGATTCGAACCCCCGACCACCTGGTTCGAAGCCAGG